>CAYZAZ010000020.1:0-17196 GCA_964476545.1 uncultured Gammaproteobacteria bacterium | reverse complement strand
GAGAATCAGGGGTTCGAATCCCCTCGGGATCACATAAAAAAAAAGATGCCCAAGGTGGCATCTTTTTTTATGGTCTAGGGGATGAGAAGTTTACCCATATTTCTCTTTTGTTTTTATATTTGATATAATAAGTTATGGCTAGAAACAAATTAAGAATTACAATTCTTGTTGTAATCCTATTCTCAATATTAGTAGGCTTTATATACTTTAAATACGATTCAAGTAGTGGAAGAATCTATAAACGCAAATCCGATCTTTGTTTAGATTTTGCTCAAAGTTATCTTCGAACAATTCCCAAAACAGAACCTAATTTCAGTTATAATAATGAAAAGTGGAAAATGGCAATTGACGTAGAGACTGAGCTTTACAAATTATGTTTACTAGATTTAAATTCTAAGTCTCTTTCAACCTTCAAGCCTACTTCACTTAACAAATATTTAAATAAGTAGTTCAAAACTACATAGATCTTTAATCTTTAAATTTATCAGTTTCCAAATTCCAAATATCAAATGTTTAATATTAATCAGTAACTTGTTATACCTCTACTAAACATACGAGGTTAACTAATATGTTAAATAAAAAATTTGAAATTCATGTTACATTCTAATTTAATATTAAATTAGAGCAAACTTCCACAATTAACTTAATTTTTTTAATGTAGATTGTTGTAGTTTTAAACTCGCCTTGAATTTCATTTTTGTGTGTTCCAAAAATGATGTGAGTTGTTGCCTTTTAATTTATGTTTTTTCAACCAAACCCCAAGGGTTAGTTTACTTAATAATCTAGATTTTTTCAAATATGTTTGATTTGAATACTCAAGCGTACATCTTTTGAAGGAAGCTTATCCTGTCCGAAGCTGGAATACAAGTCAATAATTTCTGAAAAGTACTGCCGTGGCCAAACTATTTTAGTTTACGAAAGAATTTGTTATTTTAAATTTATTCTTAGCTTAGTGCCCTAATTTTCTTGCATTTTTAAGAAATTGTTGATATTTTGGATTTTTTTTAATCTTTGAGTTTGCAAAATCAATTTCACATTTAGCAGGATTTTTTCGTAAAGGAATCGGATAACATAAAGTCCGATTGTCTTGTAATCCCATTAATGCCATTACAATTAAACAGTGATATTGAGTTTGATCAACTCCTGTATCAACTCTATGCGTACAATCTGGGCATTTTAATGACATATTTATTGGTATTTTATCACTATTTATTATTTTCTTCAAGCTCCTGTTAAAGTCGGGTACATCGGTAACAGTTTCTGTTTCTTAACTTGTAACTGATAATACTCAAAAGGTGACAGGTAATCAAGAGTTTGATGAGGACGGATAAAGTTGTAGAATATGAGCCATTCTGTTAGTCGTTGATTTGCCTCAACAAGGTCAGACTCTGTAAGTAAGGACTCAAAGTATTCGTCTACCTCCATAAACTCCTCCTGAATAGTTCTGTTAAATCGTTCACAGACAGAATTATCTTTTGGGGTATTGACTCTTGAGTAGATATGCAGAATCTTGAGTCTGTTGCAGGCCTCATCAAAGTATTTAGCAAACTCACTACCGTTATCAGATAAGATAGCGGCAATCTTGCCATCAACTAAGGCTGATAATCTCATCAGGAAATCGAAGGTGGATAGACTTGATTTTGATTTGTAACATCTGGCATAGGCAATCTTCTTCTCGTGTTCAATTGCTGTTAATATATACCTCTTAATTCCATAGGGCAGATACAAAACAATCGTGTCTGTTGTAAAGAAAAATGGCTTTTGTTCTGTCAGATAGCTATGAGGGTTAACATCATTGATTCTGATCTTTTTGTTTCCTTTATCTTTAATCTTTTTTGATCTGATACGTTTGGCTGTTACCGGATCATAGTAGAGATTGTATTTCTGGATGACTGATGAGATATGGGATTGAGAGATATATTGACCGTACTCTGTTTTAAATAGCTTTTGAAGTTTAACCTTACCTAGTCGTATATATTTCTGTCTTAAATGTTTTACTTTAAGTTCATCTTCAAATGAAAGCAGAGACTGTCTTTTGGTATGAGGAATCTTTAACCCATCTTCAAGGGAGGATAATTGTTTCCCTGACTTTTCATACCGGAGTAACCATTTGTAGAATGTTTTTCTTGAGATCTTAAACAATCGTGAGGTAGTTGAGATATCTTTGATTTGGTAGTAGAACTCGATCATTGACAGTCTCTTTTCAGCTAAGGATGACATTTCTCCCATAGGATGAGCTTTTACAAACTTGTAATACCAATATGGGAGATTGTACGTTATCGAATATGTTCCGGCATTACTTAATTTTCCTGAGTTCATATCTATTGATGTATTCTGATCCAGAAGTGTTACCTATGTTTCTCAACTTCTCCAGCTCCTGATCTCCCCCAAAATCATTAAATAATATTTAATCAATATAAATATCTACGGTAGTAAACAAATTAAAAAAAATCAACCTCAAAGGTCACTTTAATAAAGACCAAATAGAGCGGTACAATAACCCGCCATTTTTTAGTCATTTGTACCCTTAAGATAGCTTCATTCATTTACCATTTCCCCATCTATGCCCATTTCATGTTATCATTACACAAGTAGAAGTTATTAATTTACCAACTGTTTTTGTTAGGGTACCAGCATAGAATATTAGCTAAGTTATTAAAAATGACTAAAAATATAAAAAAACAATTTTTATCAAAACCTACTCGCATTATTATTGCTCTGATTGTAACGGCATACTTTTTGCTAAGTGCTTTTATGAACTGGACTTTCCATGGTAATATTTTCCCTAGGTCTTTTCTGAAAATATTTACGTATATAGAATCATTCTTTTATGGAATCGGGAAGGTTTTTACACATCCTTTTGGATTGATTCTGATTTTTATTAGTTTTTTCTTCTTTTCAAGGCTTAAACACATTTCTACAGAAAAGAGAGGGCAAAGATTAATGATTCGTATTCTTTTGGGTTTAATAGTTGTTTATCTTATTGTGAACTCAGGTCAGTTGATGTGGTCTCATTATGAATCAAAATATATATTTAGGAAAAAAGGCATAGCACAAAATGAACCACAGTCGACGCCTTCTCTCACTGTTAAATCTTTACCAAAAGCAATACTACGGTCAAGACCGGTCATTTCAGAAAATGGTAACTTATATGCAATTTTATTGTTTATAGAACAACCCAATGGATCTTATGAAATGAATTTGTCACTTAACTCCATTTATAAAGGTGATAAAGATAGTGATAATAATTTATTAACAGAAATAATTAAAAAAGAAGAGATGAAATACTATGCAGATAGTGTTGAGAATCGCGTTGTTTGGTCACCATTGAATGACAAAATCGCAGTTCTCATACAAGACGGAGCAGTGATATATAACTACACTGAGTTAGACAAAAAGATGACATTGGGGAAGCCCAAAATGATTACATTTTCAAAAAACATCGGAGAATTTCATAAAATCTTGTTTTCCGGTGACGGCACTCAAGTATATGTTGGAGGAAAATCTGGAATATATGTTGTGTATCCGGAATTTAAAAAATTTACCATAGGAGCTGGGGATGCATATCCTATTCTAAATTCTCGTGGAGTTGTTTATCTATCTCATCTTGATTCAAAAGAGAAATATCCATATTCTGACTCTATAGTTCTAGATTTTGGTACTTATTCTAAACACTATCCATTTCCATATAAAGGAGTTGATTACATTTTTGATGTATTAGTATCTCCTGGTCAAGATAAAGCGTGTGTCAAATGGGGATCATCGGGAACGACAGAAACTCTCATTTTTGAACTCATTAGTGGTAGAAAAATATCTACCAATGCAGGACATTGCAAGAGATGGCTAAACAATGCAGAAGTGATTGTTCAAGGTACTTTTGGCTCCTATTTTTTACTCAATACGATTTCTGGTAAAAAAACCTTACTTTTCTCTTATGATTACGAAAATGGATATAATTATCTCAATATCCCTTGATGTCAAAAAATCAGAAAGTCGCGCTCTGAAAATGAGCGAGGCCACAGGTTCGAGAGCACAGATAGTACTAACCCTATCCACAATTTATAGTAAACAAGAGCTTATTTCAAATGTACCAAGTTTCATAAAATAATTAGATAAGTGTCCTTACTTATTATAATAATTCTAATCTAAAAGCGGTGAGTCCAAGGAAACATCCATATCATAATCTCTTTCCGATTGATTGAGAATTCTTCGATATAAGTTAAAATATTTTGTTTGAAATTGAAGTAAGGTATAATAATTTACTTTTTCTTTTAAATTTTTGTAGGCTAAATTTTTTGAATAATTCCAAGAGTAAAAATTATCTAAACTGTAATTAATATTTTTTCCATCTGCTTTTATTTGACCCCTAAAGTAGATGCCATAAGTCGGGATTTCGACAAAGCTCGGAAAAAATTGAGGACTATTAAATTCATATTTAGTTGATGATTTATTAATATAAACAAAGTCAATTAATTTTCTAAGATTAACTTTATCTTCAATACTTTGTTTTTTTATTTCCTCGATATTGTTTTTTACTGATTGATAATAGGTGTTGTTTTGTTCATAAAGCTCTCTCTGCGCGTTGACACCTTTTAGATAATTCAAAAGGACATTCAAATATTGTTTCATTTCTTCTTTAGTTCCAAGTTCGCGAGTTAAATCTTTGTGGTTTTGCAATAATTCTCTAATTATAATTCCGGCATATGCTATTTCCTTAAGTTCTTCTCGACTGAATTGAGAGTTAACATTCTCATATTTATTCAAAGTGCTTTTGGCATGCTCATATGCTTTCTCCCAACCCTCGTATCCATCAGCCGACATTCTTGCTAGATAAATATAATCAATTTTTTTATTGACGGTTGGCGGGTGATTATTAACAATGAAAGATTCCACATTAAAAATACCAATAATAAAAAATAAAAAAACTGTAAAAAATATTTCTCCAAATACCCATCTTCTTTGCCAAAAATGACGTAATGCCAAAAAGATTGTAATACCAAATATCCAAAAAAGAAAAAAACTACCATAAATTCTAATTAAACTCCACCCATGAAATTCTTGATAAAGCCAAACTCTTCGGAATATCGAAAGAATAAATATGATAAATTCGACCAAAACAATTCCCTGAACAAATTTAAGAGCTGTTTTATTATTAGATTTATTTTCGCGAAGGATTAATAGTCCGGCCCAAATTAAGCCATAAACAAATAAAGCAATCTTTAATAATTCTCCAAAACCCCTCCGCACATATTCAGAATAAGTCGCTACACCAAATTTCGAAAGATCTACTTCAAAGGCCACTTTGACAAAGACATATGGCCACTGAATAGCTAAAAATAGACCAATAACTAAAGCAACTAAGGCCATAATCAGCGTCATTTCATGAACAAAATTAATTTTTTTAAAAATATTTATTGGTGAATTAAAAATATTGTTTCTTTTTAAAATAATAAAGGGCACAAAAATAAAGGCTAATAGTAAGGTAAAAAATACGCGCATCGGAATATTTTGAAGAAATCCCGCTGAAAAAATATTTTTAATAAAGGTAGCAAAAATTGGATCGGCACTAGAAAACATGGAGATTAAAACTCCAATAATTAAAAAGCCAATACTGAGCCCAATCAAAGTTGACTTGATCAACAAATTTTTTTCGACTAGTTTTGCTTGAAGCTGTGTTTTTTTATACTCTTCATTAGCTACAATATTTATAGTTTTAAAAAGACTGCTAATATATGCTCCGATAAAATTAAGTGGTGCAAGTAGTAATTCGAATAAAGAACGGACCATGGGAATTCGCGTACTTAAAATATAGCCATAAACAAGCAAAGTGGTAATAACAGCTAAAACGAGGATAACTTGTATAAATATATTGGCACGAAGTATAATTCCACTACTAAAAAATAATAAAGCAATAAAAGTGCCAAAGACTGCAGATAGCTCTCCCTTACTATTAGATTTTAAAGTGAAAGTAAAATACAAAAAAGTGCCAAAGGAGATTAAGCCAAAGGCTAGTGATCCAAAACTGTGAAATAAAAATAAATTTAAAAAAAATACGTAAGTGATTAGTATCAGCATAATTACTTGAATTTTGTCTTAAGTGTTTCTAAAATTTCTTTAGCTAAGTCTTTTCCTCCTAATCCAAAAGCCAAGCCACCAGCAATGGCGAGCATAGCAACTATCCCAGTAAAAAGAATTCGAATCAAATCTTGAGCCACGCCCAATTGATTTAGAATAATTAAAACTGTAAAAAAAGTTATGGCCGATTTAGAAAATACAGCCAAGGCATTTGCCGAAGTCTCACCTAAATTTTTTATACTATGTTTTACTAAATTAGCGACTAAATTAGCAGATATTAAGCCAATAAAACCAATGATAACTGCCACAATGACATTGGGAAGATAAAATAAAAATTGATTTAAGACAATCGTTGCTCTTGATAAACCCCAGACCTCCAAAGTCGGAATCAAAAATAAAATTATCACTGTCCATTTCAATATCTCCGATAAAATTCCTTCCCAAAGTTTAACCTCTACTCTACTGATTAATCTTGTTTTATTTAATAGTAAATCAATCTTAAAAAAAGTAAATAATGTCTCAAGTAGTTTTTTTAATAAACCAGCAATAATAATACCAACTACAAAAATTAACAAACCAACAAAAAAATTAGGGAGATAGTTAGAAAATTTAAACCAAAATCCGCTTAGTACTTCCTGTACTGGTTGCCACATAATTATATGTTAAATGTTTACTAATGTCATTCTTTTTAGATTGCCACGCTCCCATTGGTCGCTCGCAATGACATTTATAATATATTTTGAAAATATTTTAACTTATTTATTGTTAAATCAGCGTTTAAAACAATTGAAACAACATCTATTGAAAGTTTACAATTTTTGTGAGGAGATTGCAATAAATAATATTGACTAGTATTTTTTAGATGATAAATTTTCCGCGCATCAATAGCTTCATGAGGTAGACCTTTGGCAATACCTACTCTTGTTTTTACTTCGACGAAACAGAGCTTATTTCCCTTTTGGACAATTAAATCAATCTCTCCACTTCGCGATCTAAAGTTTTTTACTACCAATTCATATCCTAAATCTTGCAAAAAACTTAAGGCCATTTTCTCTCCCAACCGCCCAACTGTAATGTTAGACATTTATTTATTATCTAATATCTATTATTTATTATCTATTGGTAATAACCATTAGCTATTAGCTATTAACCATTTTGTTGTTGTTTTATGTTACGTGCTACGTGTTATATGCTATGTTGAATCTTTATTTCACCTTGTAGAGTTTGTTACGCAGTTGGGATCCGCTTAAATTTCGAATAAAATAAAGTTTAGCTTTGTGATAAGAGCTTGTTTTGTCTAATTTAATACTCGCAATATTAGTTGTTGCTAAAGGAAAAATTCTCTCAATTCCAATTCCAGTTTTCGTTGATACTTTTCTTACAGTAATCATTCGATTAAGCTCACTTGATCCTTTTACCCCCATTAAAATACCTTTAAATGGTTGAATTCTTTCCTTTTCTCCTTCTTTAATCTTGTAGTTAACGACTATCATGTCGCCAATTCTAAAATTATCTTCTTTATATTTAATTGAGTTCGCCATATTAAAAATTTGTCATCCCGAATTTATTTCGGGATCTATGTATTAAGATGCTGAAACAAGTTCAGCATGACATTTATAGATACTTATTATATACAAGAAAGTAAAAAAACTCAATTGATAATTAAGTGTGTATAGTCTATACTTGAATTCCGTGAGAACTAAATATATATTCATCTCCGGCGGTGTCATATCTGGAATTGGTAAGGGCGTTACCTCTGCCTCTATTGGCCTTCTTCTTAAATCTGCTGGCTACAAAATTTCCCCGATTAAATTCGAAAATTATCTCAATATGGATGCGGGAACTATTAATCCTATTGAGCACGGTGATCCATTTTTATGCGAAGACGGCACTGAGGCTGATATGGACATTGGTACTTACGAAAAGTTTTTGAACGAAGAAATGGGACAGGATAATTTTGTTACCATGGGTCAAATATATAAGACAGTTATTGATAAAGAGCGGAGATTTGAATATAAGGGAGAAGACGTGGAAGCGATTCCTCATATTACTAATGAAATAACTGAGAGAATTCAAAAGTTAGCCAAAAAAAACAAATCCGATATTATTCTTATCGAACTTGGTGGCACGGCTGGAGAGTATCAAAATGTTTTTTATTATGAAGCTTCCCGACTGATGACTTTAAAATATCCAGGTGATGTCATCCATATTCACGTTTCCTATATTCCTACTCCAAAACATTTAGGTGAACCAAAAACTAAGCCAACTCAACTTTCCGTCCGAACTCTAAACTCCATGGGTATTCAACCGGATTTTATTATTGCCCGTAGCGAAAAATATATTGATCAGCGAAGAAGAGACCGTTTTGCCTTATTTTGTAATGTCCAGGCTGAAAATGTAATTTCTAACCCTGATATCGATTGTATTTACGAAGTTCCCTTAATTCTTGAAAAGCAAAATTTAACCGAGAAAATTTTAAAAAGACTTAAACTTACTAATAAGAAACCAAAATTAAAAGAATGGAGTAATTTAATAGCCAAAATTAAATCTAAAAAAACAAAACAAGTCAATATCTCCATTGTTGGTAAATATTTTGGTACGGGGGACTATCA
The DNA here is from genome assembly GCA_964476545.1 of uncultured Gammaproteobacteria bacterium. GTDB lineage: Bacteria > Patescibacteriota > Microgenomatia > UBA1406 > GWC2-37-13 > CAYZAZ01. The sequence continues at coordinate 8,509 of CAYZAZ010000020.1, read as the reverse complement.
ACTGCGTGATTCCTACGCCGCCCTTCTTGATGCCCTTGATCATGCCTCATGGTTTTTAAATATTGACTTGAAAATTAATTGGGTAAATAGTGAAGATGTTGAAAAAAAAGGCAAATCAATTATTGGTCATCCGGATGGGATTATTGTTCCAATTGGTTGGGGCGCTCGTGGCGTTGAAGGAAAAATTCTTTCCGCTAGTTTTGCCCGCACTAATAAAGTTCCATATCTTGGTTTATGTTATGGGATGCAGTTAGCCTGCGTTGAGTTTGCTCGTAACGTCGTTAATTTAAAAAATGCCAATTCAACCGAAGTAGACCCTAATACAAAGTATCCAATCATTCACAGCATTCCTTTTGATCCCAAATATCAAAGAATAAAAGGTAATGGGACAAGTATGCGCCTCGGCGCCTATGATTGTGTTATTAAACCAGATTCTTTTATCGGAAGTATTTATGCCAAATATAATTCTTATAAAAATAAGGGGAAAAATTTAGTTTCTGAGCGTCATCGCCACCGTTTTGAATTTAATAACTCATATCGAGAAGTCTTAGAAAAAAAAGGTTTAAATATCTCAGGTGTTAGCCCTGATAATTTTTTTGTAGAAATGATTGAGCTCCCAAAAAAATTACACCCATTTTTTATTGGCACCCAAGGTCATCCGGAATATAAATCAAAACCTCTTCACCCGCATCCTATTTTTATCGAATTCCTCAAAGCCTGCAACGCAGAACATAAGACGTAACACATAGCACGTAACACGTAGCATGTAATATGTGGCATGTAATAAGTAACAAGTAATAGGTAATCAGTAACTAGTGGTTTGTGACTAATAACCATTAACCTTTAGGGAACGTCCAAGAAGTATATTTGCATTTCGGCCAGTGTTCACAACCATAGAATTTTTTCCGACTTTTTGAAAATCGGGTAACAATTCTTCCCTTGCAGTCTGGACAAAGTTTATCTTTGACAACATATAAAAAAGGCTTAATAAATTTGCATTTTGGATAATTTTTGCATCCATAAAATTTTCCAAATTTAGAGTAACGCATAACTAGGTCGCCAGAACATTTTTCACATTTTCCTTCTACTTTATCCTCGACATCAATAACAGAAGTGTCCTTTTTCTTTTCTCGTAGTTCTATTTCAAAAGTTTTATAAAAATCTTTTAGAAGCTGAATAAAATCTATTTTTCCTTCAGCAACTTCATCGAGATCATTTTCCATTTTAGCTGTAAAATCCAAGTTAAACAATTTTGAAAAAGCCCTTGATAAATAATCTGAAATTGCTTCACCTAATTTTGTGGGAATAAAATAACGAAACTCTTTTTCTACATAATATTTAGTTTGAATTAGCGAAATAATTGATGCATAGGTTGATGGTCGACCAATCCCCTTTTCTTCCATGGTTTTAATTAATGATGCTTCATTATAACGGGGAGGCGGAGCTGATTTAAGATTCTCTAGATTAATGCCAGTTAATTTTATTTCTTGATTTTTTATAAAGTTAATTACAGCTTTATTTTTCTCAGCATAAGTTGGATTTAAAATTCTCAAAAAACCATCAAAGATTACTTGTTGAAAATTCGCTTCAAAAAGATAATTTTTTTTACTTGTGATTGTTACTTTAACTTGTTTAACCTGTGACTCTTTCATTTGAGTTGAAATTGCTCGCTCAAAAATCAACTTATACAGAGACAGATGATTTTTATTTAAACTTGCCTCTTTTCCTTTTTTAATTGGGTTCTCAATAAATGAAGTTGGTCTAATTGCTTCGTGCGCCTCTTGAGCTGACTTTGATTTTGTCATAAATCCACGAGGCTTTTCCAAAACATATTCTTTTCCAAACTTTTCTAAAATATAATCTTTTGCCTTAAAAACAAAAAAAGAAGACATCTGAAAAGAATCAGTACGATGATAGGTAATTAAACCTTGTTCATACAAATTCTGGGCCAATTTCATCGTCATTTTCGAAGTAAAACCAAATCTCCTAAAACTCTCCTGTTGTAATAAGGAAGTAGTAAAAGGTGGCGGAGGAAACTTAGAAACTACGTTTTCTTTGACATCCGAAATCCTAAATGAATCGACTTCAAGGTCAAGTTTAATTTCAGTGGCAAACTTTTCATCAATAGTTGTTTTTGAAAAAGTATACTCGCCGTCAAACAAACTAATTTTACTTTTTACTTCATAAACTTGTTCATCTTTGGAAATTAACTTCGCTTTTACATCAGTTTCTGAACTATTAAACAATCCATAAACCTGATAATACGGTTCAATTTGAAATTTCCTAATTTCCTTTTCTCGCTCCACAATCAGGCGCAAACAAACTGTTTGAACGCGACCCGCCGACAACCAATTTTTTCCCATTTTTTTCCAAAGTAAAGGGGAGAGTTCATAACCTACAACTCTATCTAAAATTCTTCTTGCTTGCTGAGCTTTCACTAACTCAACTCGGAGTTCACCAGGATTAGCCAAGGCTTCATTTAGAGCTTTACTTGTAATTTCGTGAAAAACAATTCTTTTCAGTTTTTTTTCTGATTTTATTTCAAAATTTGGCCATTTTTCTTTTATAAAACCTAATAAATAAGCGACGTGATAGGCAATGGATTCGCCTTCTCGATCTAAGTCAGTTGCTAAAATAATTTCTTGATTTTTTGCCCCCAATTCTTTTAGCATTGAAGTAATTTTTTGTTTACTACTAATCAGTTGATAGTTGGGTTTGAAGTTTTTGGTGTAATCAATAGCAATCTCCTTTACAGGTAAGTCACGAAAGTGACCCATGGTAGCAAAGACATAATAGTCTTTTTTATCTGGAGATGCTTTTAAAATTCGATTAAAAGTTCTGGCTTTTGTTGGTGATTCAACGATAATTAGGGTCATATTAAAATGTTAAATCTTAAATGTTAAATGTCAAATCCATATGTTAAAACTATGAATCTAGATAATTAGATTAAAAGATTTAAGTTGTGGTTTTGAATTTTGAGTTTTAAGATTTGAGATAATGATTATATTGACCGATGAATTTTTTTTCGTTTCAATAATTTCATATCAATCAGTGAGCGACGAAGTAGTGATGTTGCTTCAACTAATTGCTTGTTGTCTTTTGCCTCGCTTAAGAGTTTTTTTGCTTGCTCAGTAGCTTGTTCGGTTAATTTTTGATCAATCTCATCTTGACCATAAGCGCGCGCTACCAAAATATTAATTTCGTGACCGTTAGTCTCCAAGTATCCCCCACCAATAGCCAAAAAATCCTCCGTCTCCCCCACTTTAATTTTTAAAATTCCCTCTTTAAGTAGGGAAAAAAGACTTTGATGACGCGGGAGAATAGTAATTTCCCCCTCTGCCGATGGAACAGTAATAGATTTAATATCTTGTTCTAAGACAACTTTTTTTGGAGTAATTATTTTCAAATGTAGCATAAAAAAATTACTTAACTTCCTCAATCCCTCCCACCATATAAAAATTCATTTCTGACTTGGTATCATGTTTTCCATCAAGAATCTCCTTAAAGCCACGCACTGTGTCGGCAATTTTCACATACTTACCAGCTCTTCCGGTAAATGGTTCTGCCACCGCCATTGGCTGTGTTAAAAATCTTTGAATTTTTCTCGCTCGAGAAACTGTTTGTTTATCAATATCTGATAACTCTTCCATACCTAAAATAGCAATAATATCTTGTAAGTCCTTATATCTTTGTAAAGTTTTCACAACGTCTCGGGCGACTTTGTAATGTTCTTCTCCAACAATTGTGGGATCAAGTGCTCTCGAGTTTGAAGTTAAAGGATCAATGGCTGGGAAAAGAGCTTGTTCGGCAAGTGATCGCTCCAAATTCAAAGAAGCATCAAGATGGGCAAATGTTGCCACTGGCGCTGGGTCTGTGTAATCATCAGCTGGTACGTAAACGGCTTGCATTGAGGTAATTGAACCTTTGTTTGTGGAGGTAATTCTTTCTTGCAGTGCCGCCATTTCTGAAGCCAAAGTTGGCTGGTAACCAACAGCTGAGGGAATTCTTCCCAAAAGAGCTGAGACCTCTGATCCGGCCTGAGCAAATCTAAAGATGTTATCAATAAACAAAAGGACATCCATGTTTTTTTTGTCCCGGAAATGTTCGGCCATGGTTACTCCAGTTAAGGCTACTCTTAAGCGGTTGCCTGGTGGTTCATTCATCTGGCCAAAGACTAAGGTTGTTTTGTCAAGAACTTTTGTTTCTTTCATTTCATTCCACAAATCATTTCCTTCACGGGAACGCTCTCCAACACCAGTAAAAACAGAAACACCACTGTGCTCTTTAGCGACATTATGAATCATTTCTTGAATTAAAACAGTCTTCCCGACTCCGGCTCCACCAAAAACAGCCACTTTTCCACCTTTAATAAATGGTGCAAGTAAATCAATGACTTTAATACCTGTTTCAAAAACATTTTCTTCTATTGCTTGTTCTGAAAGCAAGGGTGCGCTACGATGAATTGGTAATTTTTCTGCAGTTTTTAATTCTCCTAAACCATCAGTTGTTTCTCCAAGAACGTTAAATAATCTTCCAAGTGTTTCGTCACCAACTGGAACTTGAATTGGTTTACCCGTTGCTTCCACCTCATATCCTCGTCTAATACCATATGTATCGCCCATGGCTACTGTTCGCACTAAGCCAGGAGATAAGACAGCTTCCACTTCAAGGACTAATTTACCTATTTTCTTGTCATTTAAAATTAAGGCCTCATAAATTTTTGGTGTTTCATTTTCATTAAATTCAATATCCACAACCACTCCTCTTACTGATATTATTTTTCCTTTTATCATATTTCTACTCATAACTTATAACATGTAACACATAACACGTAACACAATACAAATATCCAATATCTGACGAAACCATTAACTATTCTTTACAATTCGTATCATTCACATACTTACTCAGATTCGTATTATTATCATTCGTATCTTTAACTTTCTACCGATTCTTTGGCCGTTATCATATCCAAAAGTTCATTTGTAATTTTTTCTTGTCGTAATTTGTTTCTCAACAAAGTTAAATTATAAGTTACTTCTTCTGCATTATCAGTAGCATTTTTCATGGCAATCATCCGGGCTGAATGTTCACCAGCTTCACTTTGGATAATTGAGAATCTAATCCTTTCTTCCAAATAACTACGAAGTAATGCATCAATTATCTCAACTGGACTCGGTTCAATTAAATACTCACTTACTTCTTCTTTCTGATCAGCAGAAAGTGCAAAAGGCAATAATGTCTCCATCACTGTCTCTGATCGAACTGGTGAAACAAATGAGTTATAAACCAAACTTACCCTTACATAATTTCCTTTAAGAAAATTATCTAAAGCTAAGTTAAAAACTGCCGTAACATTATTTAAAGGTGCGCTACTGGAAAAATCTGCCAATATCTTCGAACTCATTTTATTAACAAAAAAACTGCCTTTTTTGCCGACGGTTATAAAATCTGCTTTTTTTAAATCAACTTTGTCGATTAAAAATCGAAATAAATTAAAATTAAAACCTCCACAAAGACCCTTGTTACTTGAAACTACAATTACTAATTCCTTTTCTGATTTATTTGTCAATAAAAGTGGCGAAAGTGACAAGTCAACTCTCCCCACAATTCGCTTGATTACTTCGTTTAACTTTTCTTGATATGGTTTTCCTTCGACTGCCTTTTGTTGGGCTTTGCGCATTTTTATAGCTGAAACCATTTCCATTGCTCGGGTAATTTTCTTAACATTGCTTACCGATTTAATTTTTGTCCTCACTTGGCGAATATTCATAATTTGTCAAACTCAAAACTCAAATGTCAAAGCTCAAATCTAAAAACGGTGAAGCTTGCTTATTTTTGCATCGCCCACTTGCGTCGAATCGAATATGGACTTCCCTTAGTTTATCGCATTGGGTGGTATCAAAAATATGCATGCGAACCGTTTTCACCTATAAACTTTCTTTCAAAAAAATTTCCAATTCTTTCTCTTCTTTTTCCGTCAATATTTTATTCTTATTAATTATTTCCAATAAAACGCTTCCTTTGGTTCTTAAATTCTCCACAAAATTTATTTCAAATTCAGCGATTTTGTCCATGGGCACTTGGTCAAGATATCCTTTATTAGCCGCCCATAAAATCGCCACCTCTTCAGCTAAACTTAATGGTTGATTTTTCTTTTGAATTAAAATTTGAGTCACTTTTGCCCCTCGATTTAAAAATTTCTTGGTTTCTTCATCTAATTCTGATTCAAATTGAGAGAAAGCTGACATTTCACGATATTGAGCCAGGTCTAATTTTAATTTTCCCGCAACTTGTTTCATTGCTTTTGTTTGAGCACTGCTTCCGACACGGGAAACTGAGACTCCCACATTAATCGCCGGTCTCACGCCTGCATTAAATAGATCATTTTCCAAAAATATTTGTCCATCAGTAATGGAAATAATATTTGTGGGAATATATCCAGAAACATCGCCATCTAAAGTTTCGATAATAGGCAGTGAAGTAATCGAGCCTCCACCAAATTTTTGATCTAAGCGACAAGATCTTTCCAATAATCTTGAATGTAAATAAAAGACATCTCCAGGATAAGCTTCTCGTCCAGCCGGGCGACGCAAAATTAACGATACTTGACGATATGCCCAAGCATGTTTTGTCAAATCATCATAAATTACTAAAACATCTTTGCCTTTATCCATAAAATATTCGGCAATCGCTGTCGCGGCGTATGGCGCTAAGTATTGGAGTGAAGCCGGATCAGAGGCAGAAGCAGTCACAACAACTGTATAATCCATCGCACCATACTTTTTCAATAAATTAATTGTCGTTGCGACTTTTGAATTTTTTTGCCCAATTGCACAGTAAACACAGATCATATTTTCCTTTTTCTGATTCAAGATTGTATCGATCGTAATTGTTGTTTTTCCTGTGCCTCTATCACCTAAAATTAACTCTCTTTGACCACGTCCAATTGGAATCAAGGCATCAATGGCTTTTATTCCTGTTTGAACTGGTACACTGACAGATTTTCGGGCCACAATTCCTGGAGCAATTTTTTCAAGTGGATAATATTTATCTGGTGTAATTTTTCCTGAATTATCTAAAGATTCGCCTAATGGATTCACCACTTTGCCAATAATTTCATCACTTACTGGAATAGATAAAGTGCGACCGGTTGATACGGCCGTTTCTCCTGATTTAATTTTAAGATAGTCACCCAAAACTATGACACCCACAGCGCTTTTATCTAAGTCAATAACATAACCATAAACACCACTTTCAAATGAAATAATATCCCCAAAAGCCACTTTATCTAATCCATCAAGAATAACTACTCCGTCTTGAATTTTTTTTACTGTTCCCACTTCTTCAATATAATTTTTCTTAAAATCAAAGTCTTCGACTAAATTCGAAATAGATTTTGGCGGATCAAAGGTTTTCATAGAGTCTTTTATAAAATTCTCTTAACTTTGATTTAAGCGATAAATCAATGACAAGTGAACCAATTTTAATAATAAAACCCGCAATAACTTTTTTATTGACTTCGTTTTTTACATTGACATGTGCTGGTAGTTGTAAAATACTTCTCAACTTAAGCATCTCTTCCTGACTAAGGGCAAAAGATGAGACAACAGCTATTTCACTGTTATTTTTTAATTTTTCAATAATCAGTTCGTTAATTTTCATAGCGCGCCAACTCTTCCGGTAAACTTCTAAGCATTTTATCCGTTATTTGTCGACTTACGTCTTCGGTCAAATAACTTTTCAATAACGAATCAATTGTTTTACTAGCCAACTCAGCCACTTTTTTATCAACTTCTTTTTTGGACTGTATCTGCTCCATTTCAATCTGTTTTTTTGTATGGGCTTTAAACTGCTCCATTTCAACTTTTGTTTGAGTTAGTAATGCTTCTTTCATTTTTTTTGCTTCTTCTTTTGCTTCGTTTAATATCTGACTTGTTTGTTTTTTCATTTCTTTCTTAAAATCCTCTTCTTTTTTGACAATCTCATCTCCTTTGACTTTCGCTAAATTTAGGGCCTTTTCCTTGTCTTCATCCTTTATTCCTTCATTTTTTAAGAAGGTTTGAAAAGGTTTGGCCATAAATTTTTTGAAAATATAAAAAAATAAGGCAAAGTTGATCAGTTGTGCGACTAAGAGCTTAATATCTATACCCAAATTTTCCATATATTTTTATCCTGAGCACTCCCGAAAAATTCGGGAAGCCGAAGGATTACGTAAATTTAATAATAAGTGAAACGACTAAGGCGTAAATAGCGACTGCTTCCGCGAAAGCAATAGCTAAAATCATGGTTGTTCTAATGGCTGATTCTGCTTCTGGGTTGCGTCCAAGTGCTTCGACTGCTTTGGCGCCAATCATTCCAATTCCAATTCCCGGTCCAATTGCTCCAACGGCGATTGAAAGTGCGGTAGCGATTAATTTTGCTGCATCTGCTGTCATATAAACTCACCCCCTCAGTAAAAATGTTAAATGTCAAATATTATTTATCCTTTAATCATTAACCCCTAACT
>CAYZAZ010000019.1:14382-17485 GCA_964476545.1 uncultured Gammaproteobacteria bacterium | reverse complement strand
TACAACCTCAAGTCCAGCAATTTCACCCGCTTGTTTAGTCGCTTGTCTTTGAGAATCGTCAAAATATGCCGGAACGGTAATTACTGCTTTATCAACTTTTTCTCCAAGATAAGTTTCTGCATCAACTTTAATTTTTTGCAAAATCATTGCTGATATTTCTTGTGGAGTAAATGTTTTACCAGATACTTCAACAACTGCCGCACCATTTTTACCTTCTTTAATTTTATAAGGAAGCCACTTCATGTCGTGTTGTACTGATTCGTCAGCATATCGACGACCCATTAATCTTTTTATAGAAAAAATTATGTTCTTTGGATTTATCACAACCTGTCTTTTTGCCACATCTCCAACAATTCTTTTAATTGGATCAACGACAGATGGAATCACATTTCTACCTTCAGTTGAATGAATCACTTTTGGCTTTCCACCTTCCATAACAGCCACACACGAGTTTGTTGTTCCTAAGTCTATCCCTATTATTTTAGACATAATATTAAAATTTATAATTTTTAATTTGAAACTACTTTGCTAATTTACTAACTTTCACTTGTGCTACTCTTATTATTTGTCCGTTAAGCTTATACCCTTTTCTCAAAACTTCAACTACAATATTCTCCTTTTCACCCTTTACCATGTCAATCACTTCGGCAATATAGGGATCATACTCTTTTCCCATCACTTCAATTTCTTCAAGCCCTTCATCTTTGAGTAATTTAAGATAATTATCTTTTATTAATTTTAAGTTTTTATCTTTGATAAAAACTTCAGCTTTTTCTAATCCATCATGAAAACTAAGTAATTTAATAATTAGTTGACGATTGGCATTAATTCTAATACCATCTTTTTCTTTACCCACTCTTTTTTCAAAATTTTGGTAATCAGCTAAGGCTCTCAAATATTTATTTTTATATTCTTCTACTTGTTTTTTTAATTCCTCACAATTATTCTCTGTCTTATCTACTACAACCTTGGTAGGAGTATTATTCTTTTCAGCTGAAAATTTATTTGTTTGTTTATTATCCATTAGCTATTAGCCATTAACTATTAACTACTTTTTTTCTTGCCCTTTAATTATTTCCTCAATTAACGCCGAAAAATATTTAATTTGAGGAATTACCGCCTCATAAGACATTCTTTTTGGTCCTACAACTCCAATCATCCCTTTTACTTTATCTGTTTCAAACTCTCCAAATACACTTCCGCATGATTCAAAGGTTGGATCAGAAAAATCATCTCCACCTAAAAAATAACATGTATCTTGATGCATCCTTTCAACTTGAAGTAAAATTCTTTCCCAAAAAGCAATTTCATCTAATCTTTCAAAAAGTAATTTTGATATTTTCATATCTAAAAATTCCGGAACCGTAAATAAATTACCTACCCCTGAATAATAAAGATCACCATAACTTGTTGTTACAAGTGATAACAATCCGGTTCTATGTGCCAGCACTTTGGCCGCTTGAGACAATAATCTCTGAGTTTCATTACGATCATCCCAAATACTATTTTTATAGGCCACTTCATCCGCGGTTGATAATTCTTTTTCTTTCATTAAGTGTTTGATATAAAAACGGAAGCCTTTAGCTGAGGGAATTCTACCCGATGAAAAATGAGATTTTTTAAGATAACCTTTTTTTGCTAACTCCACCATTTCATTCCGAATTGTGGCAGGAGACACTCCCAATTTATACTTTTTTTCAAGAATTTCAGAACCAACGGCTTCACCGCTATCGCTATATTCTTGAATGATTGTTCTCAAAATTTCAACTTGTCTTTTAGTTAAATCTTCCATAGTTTAAAAACTGTATATTAGCAATAATACTACAACTCTGCTAATTTTGTCAAGGGCTAAATTTATTTAGCCCGCCGACCCCGTAGATTCACCCCTCGGGAGTATGAAGCTGTAAGCCCTCAATAATTAATTCTACTAAGATCAAGAGTATTATATATTTGCTATAATTTCTTTAATTTATGAAAAAAATATCTATAAAATCTTCCAAAGGTGGAATGATTAACGGAGTTATTCACCAAAACGGAAATGACTTATTAATGATTATTGTTCACGGCTTTAAAGACAATATGAATATTTATGCCGTTAAACAATTGTCTATCTCATTAAATAAGTTTTATTCAGTTTTTAGATTTACATTTCCTGATGTTGAAAAAAATAAAGATAACTTTAACCTAATTGAAGAATTTGATTATTTAGAAGAAATCATATCTTTCTTTAAAAACAAATATAAAAAAATTATTTTAGTTGGAGGAAGCTTAGGAGCACTTGTTTGCTCAGTAACAGCCGTCAATAATAAAAACATTAATGGCTTGGTTACATTAAACGGTCTATCGTATTTCTGGGGTATAAATAAAAAATTTAATAAATATTTAGCTTTAATTATTCTTACTTTTCCTTTTAATGGCCATTACGCAAAAATGTATAAATATTACAAAAAACATTTTAAACCTGAAAAAATATTAGTAAAAACATTAGTAATAACATCTGAAAAAGATGAAATGATTAGTTATAAACAGTCATTAAAATTCTTTTCTTCTTTAACGACGAATAAAAAAATGGAGATACTAAAAAATACTGATCATGGATTAACAAAAATTGAATACGTCAATGAAGTTTCTGATTTAATTATTAATTGGTTAATGGAAAAAAATAAATGAAACTCGGAGCACACCAATCAATTTCCGGCGGATATTCAGAAGCATTAAAACGAATTGCAAAAATTGGTGGCAACTGCCTGCAAATATTTTCCTCTTCCCCCCGCAGTTGGAACTTGCAACCCCGGGGGTTGAAAGAAGCGTCAGAATACGATAAAGACATTAATATGTATATTTCTATCAAGAAAAAACTACAAATTGATCCAATTTATTTCCATGCTACCTACTTAATAAATCTTGCAGATAATTCGCGCATTGGCCATATGTCCAAACAATCCCTTATTAACGAATTAAATATTGCGACAAAATTGGAAATAAAAGGAAGTATTGTCCACCTTGGGTCGTATAAAAATCAAATATCAAATATCAAACCCTCCGAATCAGAGGGCAAGTATCAAGTATTAATAAAAAACATTAAGGAAATTTTAGAAAAAAC
>CAYZAZ010000019.1:0-14372 GCA_964476545.1 uncultured Gammaproteobacteria bacterium | reverse complement strand
CATTGAGAATGCTGGCACCCGAAAAATTGGCCAAACACTTGAGGAAATTTCCCAAATTGTCAAAGATGTCGATGATGAACGAGTTAGGCTTTGCCTAGATACTTGCCATTTATTTTCAAATGAATATAAATTCGATAATAAAAAACAATTAGATATCTTTTTAAATAAATTAGAAGAATTAAATTTACTAAAAATTCTTGAACTTTGGCATATCAATGACAGCCGTGATGAATTTAACTCAGGTCACGACCGCCATGAAAATATTGGAGAGGGAACAATTGGCACCGATGAATTTAAAACACTTCTTAATCACCCCAAAACGAAAAACTATCCTTTTATCATTGAGACTCCCGGTTTTGATAAAACAGGCCCTGATAAAAAAAACCTCGACATTCTTAAAAATTTAATCACCTAAAACTCAATTAATTGAGTTTTTTATCATAGTTGATTTCATATCACTTGCTAGTTATTTTTTTATCAACTATATATAATATAAATTATGATTACAGTTCCTAATTTTATCCAAGAATTCATGGATAAATTCAAAAAAAATAATTTTGAAATCTATCTTGTTGGTGGCGCCGTTCGCGACCTTTTATTAAATCACCCTATAAGTAAAAAATTCGACTGGGATTTTACAACTAACGCTACTCCAGAACAAATACTAAAACTTTTTCCTGATGCTTTTTACAATAATACTTATGGCACTGTTTCCATCCCTTTCAAACTACTCGTTACAACCTACCCACTACCCACTATCTTTGAAGTCACACCCTTCAGAAAAGAATCTGGATATAAAGACGCCCGCCATCCAACAAATATTACTTGGGCAAAAACAATTGAAGAAGATTTAGCTCGTCGTGACTTCACCATCAACTCACTTGCTTTTAATGGAGAAAAAATTATTGATTTATACGATGGTCAAAAACATCTTCAAGAAAAATTAATTATGGCAGTCGGGGAGCCTAATAAAAGATTTACTGAAGATGCTTTAAGATTAATGCGCGCCATTCGCTTTGCCTCAGAACTTGGATTTTTAATTGAAGAAAAAACAAGACTTTCAATTGAAAAAAACGCTGAATTAATTACTAAAATTTCTTGGGAAAGAATAAGAGATGAGCTTTTAAAAATTTTATCATCTCAAAATCCCGCTGAAGGAATTTTATTCTTAAAAAATTGCGGTCTTTTAAAATATATTCTGCCTGAACTCGACCTTTGTTTTTTAATCCCCCAAAAAAGCCCACTTCGCCACCATATTTATGACGTTGGCACTCACTGTGTCATGGCTTTAAAACATTGTCCATCAAAAGATCCAATCACTCGTTTTGCAACTCTCATCCATGATATAGGCAAAGAAAAAACCTTTCATCAAGATGAAAAAACAAAATTAATAACTTTTTATAACCACGAAGTTGTTGGGACCAAGCAATCAATTATTATTGCTAACCGTCTCAAACTTTCCAATAATCAAAAAGAAAAACTCATTAGGCTTGTTCAATACCATCAATTTACAGTCTCAGAAGAAATTACGGATAAAGCAGTTCGCAGATTTATTCGGGAAGTTGGAAAAGAATATCTCCAGGACATGCTCGACCTTCGCACCGGCGATCGAATTGGATCTGGTGCCACCCCAACTTCTTGGCGTTTTGAACTTTTCAAAAAAAGAATTATTGAAGTCCAAAAAGAACCATTTAAAGTAACCGATTTAAAAATAAATGGCAACGATATAATGAAAATTTTAAAAATAAAACCAGGGGCACAAATCGGAAAGATTCTCCAAGCTATATTTAACGACGTCGTAGAGAAGAGAATTGAAAATAAAAGAGAAGTATTACTTACAAAGATTAAAAGATTAGGAAATTAAGAAATTGAAAAATTTATTACCTCTTCCCCGATTGTGGTTTCTTCACCATGCCCTGAATAAACTACAGTATTTTTCGAAAGACTCAATATACGTTTTAAAGAATTATCTAAGTCTTTTTTACTTGAGTAAAAAAAATCATAACGCCCAATCCCATCCTTAAATAAAGTATCACCTGTAAAAATAATTGATAAACCCTCCTTCGTCGCATCAGACTCGACTTCGGCGGGCAGGTAATAACAAACAGAACCGGGAGTATGCCCAGGAGTAAAGAAAATTTTCAATTTAAAATTTTCGATTTGAAGTAAATTTTCAATTTTTAAATTTCTAATATTCGATATTGGTAAAATAATTTGTTTATTTTTCAAAAAATATTCTGCAGTTTCTTTAACTCGTTTCAAAAGAAATAAATCCTTTTCATGAATATAAAAAGGGATATCAAAACTTGCTTGAATCTCCCCCACCGCCAACACATGATCAAAGTGACCATGCGTCGCCAAAATTGCCAATGGTTTTAATTTTTTAATTTGGATTTGCTCTAAAATAAACTCCCCTTCATCTCCGGGATCAATAACTAAACACTTATCATCTGTAACTAATAAATAACAATTGGTCTGTAATTGCCCCACAGAATAACGAAGAATTTGCATTATTGCTTATTACTAACTACTAATTTATTTTTGTTTTCTTTTTTCCAACCAAACAAAAATTGGCGTGGCAATAAATGGAGAAGAATATGTACCGGTAACTGTCCCAATAAGTAGTGTCATGGCAAAAAATTTAATCGTTACCCCTCCAAGAAGCACTAAGGCCAGCAACATAAATACAATTGTCATCGAATTATTAACCGACCTCACCATTGTTTCTGTTAATGCCTTATTAGCAAAAAATTCAATACTTCCTCCCTCTTCACCTTTATACTCTCTTATTTTGTCAAAAACTACAATTGTGTCATGAACAGATAAAGACATCGAAGTTAAAATCGCCGTCACAAAAAGCGAATCCATCTGTGCCCCCAAAAAATGTGACATTAAAGAATAAGAACCAAAAATAACTAATAAATCATGAAAGGCTGCTAATATTGCCGCAATTGCCGCGTTTATGCCTTTGAAAGCAAAACTCATATAAAGTAAAATCGCAATCATTCCCAGAAATGAAGCAATTACTGTTTTAAAAACAGTCTCCTGACCTAAAGTCGCACCTACTGTCTCAGATTTCAAAACAACCAGTTTACCTAATTTTTTTTCTAAATTTATCTTTAATTTCTGCTCGATTTTCTCATCAATTGTCTTTGCTCGTACCAACAATACATTATTTTGAATGTTAAATTCAATAATTTCTATCTTCTCCGTCTTAAAAAAACTCTCTACTTCTTTTCTGCTAAATTTTCTATCAAACTGATACTCTAAATTAGTTCCTCCAACAAAATCAATTGAATATATATAACCCCAACGAACAATAGAAAATATCCCCCCGCCAATTACAGTAGCTGAGATAAGAAAATAAAGCCACTTGTATTTTAGAAAGTTGACCATAAGTTTAAAATGTCAAATGTTAGATGTTAAATGTTAAAACCATATGTTAGAACTCAATATCTAAATATCTAGATAAAAACATCTAAGATTTGGATTTGACATTTGAGTTTTTAGTTTTAACATAAAATATATCAATTAGTCTTTTGGTAATCACAATCCCTGTAAATAAACTCGTTGCAACACCTATAACCAAAGTTAAAGCAAATCCTCGCACCATTCCAAACTGTGGTAAAAACTCCCAATTTAATGGATTAAATAAAATAAATGCTACTAAAATTGTAGTCACATTCGCATCTTTTATAGCATCAATCGCTCTCCCAAAACCAAGTTTTATAGCGATAGAAAATTCTTTTCCCCGTCTTAATTCTTCTTTAATTCTTTCAAAAATTAAAATATTTGAGTCAACCGCCATACCAATTGAAAGTATAAAACCCGTTACTCCAGGTAGTGTTAATACGACTGGAATTGTTCTAAATATCGCTAATGAGATTAATCCATAAATAATCAAAGCTAAAGATGCTATTAAACCTAATCTTCCGTAATATAAAATCATAAAAAGTAAGACCATTGCCAACCCAACAATACCCGCATAAACGCTTTTTTTTACTTCAACGGCGCCAAGTGTTGGTCCAATATTTTTTTGCTCAACTAATTTTATTGGCAGTGGTAAAGCACCAGAATTGATAGCAATTGCTAATTTTTTGGCCTCATCCACAGTAAAACTTCCAGATATTACAGCGCTTCCATCCAATATTGCAGTTTGTACAACTGGAGCTGAAATTGGATAATAGTCAAGAAATATTCCAACCTGTTTTCCAATATTGCGACTGGTAATTTCTCCAAAAAGTTTAGCTCCCGCTGGTGTGAACTCTAAGGCAACTTGTGGCTTACCATCTTGAGAGTCAAAAGTAACACTCGCTTTTTTTACATCCCGACCAGTCAATCCCGTATCTTTTGTCAACTTTAAAATCGCAGGCATCGTTGCTACCTTTGCCTCACTACTTGCTTCCTCTTTAAAACTTAACTGAGCTGTTTGTCCAATTAAATTTACTGCTTCATTAACATTTGAAATTCCAGGAAGATCAACACTTATTCGATAAATATTTCCTGATTTTAAAGATTGTACCACTGGTTCAGATACTCCAAAAAGATTAACTCGTCGCTCAATTATATCTCGGGCAGAAACTAAGGCTTCTTGTAAATCTTTTGAATTAACTTTATCTGTTTGTACTTCAAAAACCAAATGACTTCCCCCTAATAAATCTAATCCCAAACGAGTCTTAAAGTTTTTTACAATTTTTAATCCAAAAATTTCCTTATCAATAACTAATGGATTAATCGTTGTATTAACTTTAAAGTTACCTAAATTAAACTTAAGATTTAAATTTTCGGGGAGATCAATCCAAATTACTAATCCAACAATAAATAGTAGCAGTAAAATTTTAAAAACTCTCATTTGACCAGATCCTCCTCTGATCCAAAAAGCATAACTTTTGGTTGTTTTAAAAATCGCCAAATAAATGGATCATTATTTTTTTTTCTAAATATAAACTCTTGTTCATCCATAACAGTATAATTAATTTCTTGAACAAAATGCTTTTCTGCTTCCTCTACAATCATCGCAATTTCAGGAGCTACAATTATTCCTACAAGTAACAAATATATTTCATCATTTTTAATTAATTTTTTCTTAACAAATTTTGTCGAAAGAGAAATATATTTTATTTTGCCAATTTTAACATGATTTTTATAAATTTCTAAAGCTAAATATGTTGTCTTACTAAAAATTCTGAGGAATTCATCATAATAAACAAAGCTTCTGTTTAAAGTAAAGAAAACCTTATTTAATCTTTTTTCTCTGATTAAAACCTTGGCTTTTTCAAGAATATCCAATTCTCGCTTTACTGCATTTACCTCTTCATTAACCTCTCTCACTACTTTTCTCAAATAATGATTTTCCTCAGGAAAATGAAAAAAGAGCTCTAAAATTTTCCGCCTTGTTTTAGAGGGAATTATATGATCAAGCATAATTAAATAGTCATAAAGTCTATCAAGCCAAAAGTCTATAAGCAATTCCTCTTTTTACTTTATGACTTTAAGCTTTACGACTTTATAGACTCAATAAGTTACAGTATTTCCTATTGGTAATATTTCAACAAATATTTGACCACGAACTAATGAAACTTCTTTATCATTCTCATCATAAAACATCATTCTGCTTTCTGCATCAGCTTTTTTCCATGTGCCCTTTATTGCTTTTCCGTCTTGGAAAATCAAACTGTCTCCGCTACCAATAATGTCATATAGTATATGTCCTCCTGGATAACCATCATTTGCTGGAGACTCATCCGCAAAGACAACTATTACATTTTTTGCTGTTAATTGCTTTCCAGTATTTTTATCAAGATGAGGTTTTGTCCCATTTATTCTTTTGTAAGAATTTGATCCTTTATCATAATTCCAAGTTACAGCAAAGTCATTTTTAAAATTACTCCAAAAACTAAAATCAATTTTATTTTTTACTCCTCTTTTTGTTAATTCTTCATCATCTTTAAACTTCCAGGAAATAAAATTTTTATCCCAAGCCACTCCTTCTTCATCAACATTAGTTAGTTTTCTTTTTGTTTTAGCAAAATCAAAAATTTTTGCTGTCGCAGTATAGACAGTGTGTTCAGTTGCAACATCTGGCAATCTTTCATAATCTCTCCAATAATATGGAAAAGGTACGGCAAATTGATTCAAATCATTATAAAGGGACCAGCCTAATTTTCTTACTAATCCCAGTGCATCAGCTTTTGCACCATTAGCACAACCCGAACCTGTTTCGGCATCACAATTTGCCCCTCCAACATGTCCATAAAGTGGAAATTCACCATATTCTTGAAGCATTCTCATAAAATATATTCTCGCCGATCTTACCGGGCCAACAAAAGGAGCGTCCTTACAATAATAAACAGCCATAAAACGTGTAATTCCACCCTCTGCCACCGCCTCATATATCACATCAGCCATTGATAAACCAGATTGTGGTCTGGCCTCTAAATGATTTTCCACCATGATTCCTAATGGTCTTCTTGTTACCCATTTATCTTTTTGAGTTTTCGTAAGCATTTCTCCATTAATAGGACAGGCTTCGGTTTTTGGTTCCGCCTCATCTACGACTATTTCATTTGTTCCATTTGATTTTGGCGCTTTATAAAATGAAATTGGTGATACTAGAAAATTAGAGCTCTCACCTGAAAAAAAAGAATATGAAGAATATGCTGATAACAAAAAAATAACCACACCCAACACCATCAATACTTTTTTATTAAACATAATAAAATTTACTAATTATTAATAATTTAATCTGCTTTTTCTACTGCTTTTTTTTCCTCTTCTGATAACTCATGTTCTATCCCTTTACCTTGTTTAATTTTTTTTGTATATACTCTTACCCCATCATGAGTATACAAAAAATTCATCACTAATCCATCATTATTTTCATTAAGTAACGAAAAAATAAAACTTTTTTCTCCTTCAGTTTTACCAAATGGATCATATCTAATTAAACCAATTTTTTTTAAATATAAAACTGATTGTTTATTAATTTCTTCAATATTTTTTGAAAGATGTATTATTTCCTGACTATTTATTTTATCATCTCTCATTAACCGCTCTAATATTTCATCAATTCGATGTTTTCCTGTTCTCTCTGTCAACTTAAAATAATGCTTGCGTGTAATTAAAATATAATAAGTTAATATAATTAACCAACCAAAAAAAAGAGATAAAAAAAAATATAAAAACATTTGATTCATTTTAACCTCTTTACAAATAAGTGTCAATATGTTTACAATAGTGCATGCCTAAAAAAACTAAAAACCAAAAAATCATAGCGGCCTATCGAAAAAAATTACTCCTATTTAAATCTAATTCAAGTAATTTGAAACCAGAAAAATCAATCACATCTCAAAACGCAAAAATCATTAATGAACAAAAAATTAGCATAAGAAATAAAGAAATTGTTCTTGATAAATACTTTACTAAAGATTTATTAAAAAGTTTTTTACTAATTTCTTTTATCATTAGCTTTGAATTAGTATTATATTTTGTTAGTATTAAAGGATATTGATTGTCATCCCTGCGTTTACCCTGAGCGAAGTCGAAGGGAAAGTAGCCCGCAAACGCTGAAGCGTTAGCTTCTGCAGGCGGACGCGGGAATGACATAAAATTCGAATTCAGTATTTATAATTTTTAATATTAAGGGGGTGAAATCTAAATATGGCATCAATGTATTGCGTAAAATGTAGAGCAAAAAAAGAAGTAGCTAATCCTCAAAAAGTTACTATGAAAAATGGCAAACCAGCTATGAAAGGCAAATGCCCAGATTGTAGCACTGGAATGTACAGAATTGGTACAGCTTAATTCATTTAATTAAGGAAAAACCAGCGATTCTTTTTTGTGTCGGTTTTGAAGCAGATAGAACACTTTGAAAAAGGTAAATTTTATTTACTGGAAATTCAACTTCTATCTGCTTTTTTTCGACTGTCTTTTTTATTAATAAGTATTGCTGTTTTGATGGAATCCGATACCGTGCAAGCGTTAAATGGGCCACAAATTTGACATCTTCATTTTTTTGATCAAAACTTTTTAAATTGATTTTTAATTTTTCAGCCATTTCTTCTAATTTTTTTTCTCTTCTAAAAGTCAGATAAAGAATAATTTTTTGACCTAAAAATAAATCTATATTGTATGCGTAAAGATAAAAACTAAATTGATCAAAAAGACAATTTTTAATTTTTTCCTCAATTAATTTAACATGCTGTGACTCTCCAATAAAATGAATGGTTAAATGATAATTAACTGAATCAATCCAGTTAAAATCAGGATACTTTAATCTCAAAGGCTCAATTTGTTCACTTATCTCTTTCTTTGCCTTATCTGGTAAATCTATGCCAATAAATAGTCTCATATTTTTTTATTATTTATAATTCTGAATTTAAAATTTTTCTGATATTAGATGATGATAAATTATTTAATAAAATACTGACTTCTTTCACCTTGCTTCCCACTTGCCTTGCTTGATTTTTTTTATTTTCTAGTTGTTTATCTCCTTTTGTTATCGCAATTATATCTGGTTTAATTTGTTTCACTAAATTGAAATATTCATCATCTTTTGTAAAATAAGGTATAAATAAAACAGCATCAACACACTGTAATTCACTAAGTATCATTGCTCTTTCCTTTTGAGTATGAATTGAGTTTCTTAATTTTTTTTGTTTAATAAACTCATCGGATTCTAAAATAACGACTAAAATGTCGCCTGATTTTTTTGCTTTCTGCAAAAATTGCAAATGTCCAAAATGAAAAATATCAAAACACCCGCCAACTAAAACTACCTTCTTCCGCTTAATTTCCTTGAGTAATTTATCTAAGTCATTAAAGGCAAATACTTTTTGTTTCATCGAAATATTATACACCCATCTTACTCCAGTTTGCCCCGATTTAATCGGGACAATAGTGGATTAGATGGGTCTATACCCGAAGTCACTTTTGTAATTAGTATGACGAAGGGTATACTATTTAATATATGAAGTTAAAAACTGAAGTTGCCGAATCTTCCCATAATGTGCTAATCGTATCTAAATTATCTTCTTTTTTAACTCAACAATTAAAAAACGAACTAAAAAAATATGGTAATAATGTTTTTTTTACTCCAAAAATTCCAATCAGCTTAAATAAATTTACATACTGTTTTTTTATTAATGAAGAATTACCCTTAGAAAGATTTATTAATCACCAACAACAAAAAATTATTTTTATCTTTACTAATAAAATTAGCACCGCCCAAAATTATGCAAATAAAATTAGATCTTTATCTATAAAAGATATAAAGATCGTCAATATTAATAATCCAATTGAGCTTAAAAGTGAAAATATACATAATATACTTTGGTTTTCCTTATCTAAATCAACGGAAATTTTTTTGAATCTTTTTCAACCTTTACAAAAAAAAACTCCGATTCCTAAAAACGTCAATAAGTTAAATCTTTATGAAAAAATATTTAATAAAAAATTATTGTTATTAACAATACTATATATATTTTTGTTTCATTTATTATTTATTTTCCCCCTTCTTACCGCCTCATTTTTTTACTACCAAAGCTCAAAATTTCTAAAAGATATTCAAATAGAAAAAACAAGACAAAACCTAACCACTGCTAATTCACTAATGAATATAAGTAAAAAGTTATACGCCTTTCCCCGTCAAACCTTTCAATTATTTTCAATCTCAACCCTTCCTGATAATATTTTTCAAATTAATGAAAAAGTAAATATTATTGTTTCTCGCTCTCTTCAACTATATGTAAATAGCCAAGAAATTATTCGATTATTCACTAAAAAAAACAAAGAGGCAGATGAGACTAAGCTACTTATTCAACGACTAAGTAAAATCCAGAATGATTTAGAAAATTTAAATGAAGATCTTTTTTTTCTCAATCAAAAATTACCTTCTTTTTTACCAATTCTAAAAAAAATAAAAAAAGATATTTCTCAAATAAATGAAAACCTCGAAAAAATAAAACAGATTCTCCCGCTTACAGATAGTCTTCTAGCTAAAGATTCAGAAAAAAAATATCTTCTTCTTTTTGCTAATAATATGGAAATTCGACCAGGTGGTGGATTTATTGGTTCATTTGGAATATTAATTATTAAGAATTTGACCTTAAAAGAAATAAAAATCTATGATGTCTATGATGCCGATGGTCAACTTTTGGCACATATTGAACCCCCAGAGTCAATAAGAAAATATCTAAATCAACCCCACTGGTTCTTAAGAGATTCCGCCTACTCACCTGACTTTCCGGAAAACTATACAATTGCCAAATCATTTTTAGATAAAGAAATGCAGTTAACTGATTTTTCGGGAGGATTAATCATTACGACAACCGCTATTAAATATTTATTAAGCGCTTTTAATAATGTCTATTTGTCTGATTATAAAGAATTAATCACACCCGAAAATTTCTATCTTAAAGCCCAAGTATATTCAGAAAAAAACTTCTTCCCTGGTTCTACTCAAAAAAAAGGCTTTCTAAGCTCACTTGCTCGCCATCTCACCTTAGACCTTGAAAATATATCAGTAATTAAGTTCTTTCAAAACTTAAAAAAATCTTTTGACGAAAAACAAATGGCTGTATATTTTGACTCAGAAACCCCCCAAAAATTAATTGACTCTTTATATTGGTCAGGAAAAATTATTAGTTCAGAATGTCCAGAAAATGTTAGTAACTGCTACGCCGATTATTTTTTTCCCTTTGACTCGAATCTAGGCGTTAATAAATCAAATTTCTTTATTACTCGCATTATTGAGTCAAGTATTTTTTTTGATAAAGAAGGATATGTTCATAATAAAACAATCATTAAATTCAAAAATGAAGCAACTGGTGATATTTTTCCAGGCGGAAATTACAAAAATTATTTTCAAATATACCTTCCAACTTCATCACTTTTAAAACAACTAACAAAAAATGATATTTTAATTGAAGATTATGATATAAAAACAAATCGTTTTAAAGAAATCGGTTTTTTACTCGAAATAAAACCAAAAGAATCTGTTGAAATAAAAATAGAATATCAATCCACGACAAAGTTAGAAAAAGGCAAGGCTTATTATCAATTTTTAATTCAAAAACAAATTGGTGCTACCAATTCTGACTTCGATTTACGTATTAATCTACCTTCAAATATAAAACTTTTGAACCAAAATTTTTCTCCCCTTGTTAAAAATGAACAGATACTTTATAATAGTCAATTGTCGACTGATAAAATATTTTTTATTGAATTATTAAAAGAATAAACACATGGTAAAAAAAACAAAAAATGAAAAAATGGAATTAACTGTTACTTCAAGAACAGCCTTTGGAAAAAAATTAAGAAAATTAAGATATACAGGCGTTATTCCCGCAAATATATTTGGTCCTGATTTTAAATCAACCGCTGTTAGCGCGCCATATAAAGACTTTCTTAAAACTTACAGAATTGCTAAAGAAACAGCTGTTATTTTTCTTAAATTAGACAAAGAAGAAATTCCAGTTCTTATCAAACATATTCAAAAACATCCAGTCACAGATTCAATCTTGCATATTGACTTTAGAAAAATTGATCTTAAACAAAAAGTTATAACTGCCGTCCCTGTAAAAACAGTTGGCACATCAGAAGCTGTTTCTCAAAAGGCTGGTGTTTTACTTATTCAAATGAATAAACTTACAGTCGAAGCATTACCTCAAGATATTCCTCAAGTAATTGAAATCGATATATCATCTATTAAAGAAATCGGGAGAGAAATTAAAGTTTCTGATCTTGCAAAATCTGAAAAATATCTTATTAAAGATGACCCAATCAAAGTTGTTATCTCAGTAATTGCCCATAAAGAAGAAAGTATTACTCCAGAAACAACTGCCGCAACCCCAGAGGTAATCACTGAAAAAGCTCCTGTTGAAGG
Source organism: uncultured Gammaproteobacteria bacterium (assembly GCA_964476545.1). Lineage (GTDB taxonomy): Bacteria > Patescibacteriota > Microgenomatia > UBA1406 > GWC2-37-13 > CAYZAZ01. Next base: position 2,488 of record CAYZAZ010000019.1, on the reverse strand, counting down.
TGAAGCTCCAGTTGAAGCTGGTAAAACTGCTCCCAAAGCAGAAGTCAAGGCTGATACAAAGGCCCCAACAGCTAAACCCGCAGAAAAAAAATAATTATTTTTTCTTATATAACATAAAAACTCCAACATCTTGCGTTGCCTTTATAAGATGATTAATTGAACAACTTAATCCTTCACCGTGAGCTGGATCATGAAAAAAAACCTTATCTCCTTCAAGATAATAAATCAAGATTGAATGAAATACTGTTTTCTTTCCAGGATATAATTTGTTTAACCTTACTGATGTTTGAATTAAAAAATTATTTTTCAAAAAAAAATTAATTCTTTTCACCGTCAAACTTCCATAATGTACTTTACAACCTAATTTTACCGCCTCAAACATCTCTCGATATGCAATAAATAGAGATTCACTTAAATTATCTTTAGTAGATTTGTTTTCATATTTCCTATAATCAAAAAGGTTAGAATTTTTTTCATACTCTTTTATCGCTTGTCTATAAACTCTTTTTTTGAATATTGACCATAAAGCATACATTTCCGTTTTCACACCCAGTTCCATGGCTAACTTGGCAATTGTTGGATTCCAAAGATTTTTATAACCAACGCCATAATTCTTTTCAACTTTTTTTTGTAACTCTTCTTCAGTAATTATTACTCCAAAATAATCCAAAACCATTCGCAGTACCGCTAAAGAACAATTATATTTTCCTCGCTGTTTAAAATAATTTAATTCTCCCATATAAAATTATACCTATTTTTCATTTTTTATGATACAATTATCTTCATGACAATCGTAAAAACTGAGTTTGCTTTAGCTCTTAACCAAGTCGCCACTGAAAGAGGAATTTCTCCAAATGAGGTAATTTCCTCGATTGAAATAGCTGTCTTGGCTGCGTATAAAAAAGATTATCCTATCGAATTTGAAGAAACACTCATTGCTAAAGTTAATCGCGATTCTGGAGAAACAAAAATTTTTAAAGGTGAAAAAGATATTACTCCTCCAGGTTTTGGTCGCATTGCCGCTCAAACTGCCAAACAAGTAATTTTACAAAAAATAAGAGAGGCTGAAAAAAAGAATATTGTTGGTCATTATAAAACTCAAGTTGGGTCTTTAATCCGTGGTCGTATTATTCGTTTTGATGGGCGCAATGCTTATCTTGACGTTGATAAAGCCGAAGCTGTCTTACCTCCTGAAGAACAAATTCGTAATGAAAAATATATTGTTAATAATACCTTAGTCGCCTACCTTAAAGAAATTGGTGAAGATAATTTTGGCAACCCAAGAATCATTATTTCTCGCAATGACCCAAGATTAATTGAAAAGTTATTTGAACGCGAAGTACCAGAAATTTCCAATAAAACAGTAGAAATAAAAAAAACAGTTCGTGAACCAGGTGAACGTTCTAAAGTTGCTGTTTTTAGTGTCCAGGGCGGGGTTGATCCAGTTGGAGCATGCGTTGGTCAAAAAGGAGTCCGTGTCCAAACCATTACAGATGAAATTGGTGGCCATGAAAAAATTGATATTATTCAATGGAACCAAAATGAAAAAATATTTTTAAGCTCTGCTTTATCTCCAGCAAAAGTTACTTCAATTGAGCTTGACGAAGTAAATAAAAAAGCCCGAGTTACCGTTGATGAATCGCAAGCACCACTAGCTATTGGTAAAGGTGGAATGAATGTCAACCTTGCTTCCAGACTGACCGGTTTTCAAATTGACATCATCCAGATTAAAAGTGAAACCCCAACCCCAGTCGTATCACCAACTCCTGCCACTAAAGGAATTACTATAACTTACCGTATCAATAAAGCACAGCACGTTACACTTAATATTCTCAATATCAATTCTCAAATAATCAGAACCCTCATTGATGGAAAACAAGGATTTGGTGGTTATTCCGTTCAGTGGGATGCCAAAGATAATCAAGGCAACATTGTCTCCATGAACTCCAAATATATTGCTGTGGGTAATAAAACCAAAGCAACCATATTCGATTTCTCAAACCAAAAAGTAGTTCTTGGGGTGATATGAAATTCACTCACATCAAAGCACCATTACATAAGTATACGTTTCAATCTCCAAAAATCAAAGAGTGGGTGGAATCTCAAGTCAAGGGATATTGTCTCAATTTGTTTGCTGGCAAAACCAGATTGTTAAATTGTAATGAGCTGAGAGTTGACTCCAATAAAAGGTGGCGTCCAGATTATTGCATGGATGCTTTAGATTTTGTAAGGACTTGGGAAAAAATAAATTTTGATACTATTTTGCTGGACCCACCATATAGCTACAGAAAATCTATGGAGATGTATAAAGGTCACATTGCTAGTCCATTCAAGCAACTAAAAGATGCTATACCAAGAATACTAAATCCAAGAGGCATAGTCATAACATTTGGGTATCACTCAGTATCTATGGGAGCAAAAAGAGGATTCAAAATAAAACATATATTGTTATTATCACACGGCGGAGCAATTCATGATACCATAGCTA
>CAYZAZ010000018.1:0-18679 GCA_964476545.1 uncultured Gammaproteobacteria bacterium | reverse complement strand
GGATCGTTGTTTAAACTACGATTCTGGACGCGGCCTTCGGCCTTACCAGAATGACTATATTTGATAGTAATTTGTTTTTTTTATTCGTATCATTCGTATTATTACTTAATTCCTACTGCATATATATCTGGAAGTTTATTAATTTGAGAGTTCAGATTGGTTAAAATAATTAATTTTCCGTCGGACGTGACGGATAAGAATTCTTTTTCAAAAGGACCAGAATAGACGACCTGTTTATTCTCACTATCATAATTAGAAATTGAGATTTGTTTTTCTTCATTAATAACAATGCGTTTAGAATCGGGATACCAAAGAATAGAAGTGAGAAGATCGAAGGTGGAAGATTGATCTTTAATATTTAAACCAAAATTTTTATCTTCCTTTTTATCATAGATATAATAATTATTTGCTTGAAGGTTGCGATTTTCTTGGGTTTGATTGGAGGCAATTAGCGGTGGAGAGATGATTAAGGGAAGCTGGATGTCTTGTTTTGCCTGATAAATTGCCTTTGTATTATCTGGGGAAAAAGAAATCATTTTGAATGAATCAGAAGCAATTTTTTTTATTTTTAATGGATAGGTTTCTAAAATTTTTGTAATTTCCGTTTGTTTTTCTGTGTCCCAAGCAGTTGTGAGATTGAGGATTGAGTCTGGGGTAATGGGTGAAATTTGTTTGTTTTCTGTTTCTAGGGAAAGGAGGTAAGAAACATCTTTGAAATTACAGATCGCTTGTTTTCTATCTGGAGAAAAGATAACTTCCCCAATCTGAGTAAAATCAGTATCGATGGGAAAAATAGATTTAAGGGCAATTAATTTTAAAGGAGGAAAAAAGGAAATGGGTTTAGTATTGGGATCAAAAAGATAAATACCGTCTTTTTCAAATGAATCATTAGCGGAAAAAAGTAAAAGATTTTCACTATGATCAATTGGGATAGCTTTTGTAATGCCTAAATTTGTCAGAGGAAGGAGAGAGGGATTGATTGGAAAAAGGAGAGCATCAATTGATTCGACCAACTCCCCTTTAAGAATTAATTTTTTTTCCCAGTTAGCATAGCCATCTTTTTTTACCATGATTCGATATTCACCTGGGGGAAGCGTAATATTTAGGTCTGTGACGCCTTTTAGTTCGCCATCAAGATAGACTTTAGCGGCTCGCGGGTAAGAGGAAATAGCCAGAATACCGGTTGGCGTGAGTAATTTTTTTTCTAAATCAAGACGATAGCCACGAGCATAGGCGATGATAAAAAGTAGCGCGAGGACAAAGATTGAAAAAATTGTTAGACGGAATAAGACTTTCATTTGATATTGTTTGATAGTTTTAATATATATATTGACTGGTATATTTTATGATAATTATCAGTTTGATTATTTATATTATACAATAATAATACTCTTACGAAATTACGAATACAATAATTCACGAATATACGAATAAATTAGTAGATTCGTAAATTCGTAATTAATTCGTAATTTCGTAGGATTCTATTATGTTTTTTAGAAAAAAAGTTGGTATTGATTTAGGAACAGCCAATACTTTGGTTTACCTTGAAAAAGAGGGAATTATTTTGAATGAGCCCACTGTGGTGGCTTATTCTTTAGATGATAAAAGAATTTTGGCGGTGGGTGATGATGCCAAAAAAATGCTTGGGCGGACTCCAGGATCAATTGTGGCGGCTCGGCCAATGAAGGAAGGGGTCATTGCAGACTATACGACAACTTCGGCGATGATTACCTATTTTTTGAAAAAAGCTTTAAAGGGAAGAATTTTTTGGCCAGAAGTGATGATCTCAATTCCCGGTGGTGCTTCGCAGGTGGAAAAGAGAGCCGTTGTATCGGCTTGTAAATATGCTGGGGCATCTGATATTTATTTGATTGAAGAGCCACTGGCGGCGGCCATTGGGGCGCGAATTCCAATTTCTCAACCATCAGGTCATATGATTGTAAATATTGGCGGGGGAACAACGGAAATTGCGGTGATTTCTCTAGGTCAGCTGGTGGTAAGTAAGACGGTGAGAGTTGCTGGGACGAGATTTGATGAGGCAATTATTAACCAGGTGAAGAAAAAGTATAATTTAATAATCGGAGAGAGAACAGCCGAAGATATAAAATTTCAAATAGGCAATGCCTTAGTTGATGACAAGATAGAAAATTATCAGGAAAGAGTAATGGAAGTAAAAGGACGAGATTTCCAAACAGGATTGCCAAAAATTCTAGAGATTGGCGAAAAAGTAATCAGTGAATCTTTACAAAAACCTCTGAAACAAATGCTTGAGGGAATTAAGGAAGTGCTTTCGCTGACGCCTCCGGAGTTGGCCGCTGATATCGTGGATAAAGGGATAGTTTTATCTGGAGGGAGTTCACTTTTACATAATATTGATCATTACATAACTTATTATATTGGCGTGTCTTCTTTTGTGGTGGATGAACCTTTATTTTGTGTGATACGGGGCGTGGGGATGGCGATTGAAAATTTAGATAGTTATCGAGAGGCGATAAGATAGGGAATAGTGGTTAGTGATTAGTGAATAGTGGGTAGTTATAAGGGAAATGGTTAATTACTAATGGTTAATGGTTAATAGTTAATGGTTAATGGTTAATGAATTTGTTACTTATTACTTGTTACAAGTTACTTATTACTATTGCTTATTACATGTTACGTGCTATGCGCTATGTGTTATGTGTTCTAAGCACGGTTTTGAGGCTAAAAGTTACAAGATATAACTTGTAGTAAATATTTCAATTTAATGTTATATTAATTTAATGTTAAATTGACATAATGGGGGAGTGATTGGGATAGGATTATAGTAAATAGGGTAATTAGTGAGTAGTGATTAGTGGTTAGTGATTAGTTAGATTGATAGAAAAAAGGAATTACGAGTTCAATTAATTTATACAAAGTAGTCTAGATAATAGATATTAGATAATAGATATTAGACTTATAATATATAATGAAAAATTATGAATAAAAAAATATTAAATATAGAGATTGAGCCATTAAGAAAAATAGATGTCCTAGAGAAAATTAAAAAGTACATAGGTCATTTTACATATCCTCTACATATTGTTTCATTAAACCCGGAAAATTTAGTTCTTACTACTGAAAATTTAAATTTCAAAAGGATTGTTGAGACAGCTCAAATCAAACTTATTGATGGGGTCGGGGTTGTCCTGGCAGGCCGATTGCTTGGAGTCAAGGTCGGGGAGAGGATAACTGGGGTAACGATGATGGGTGAACTAATCGAATTGGCCGGTAAGATGCGCCTAACAGTGCTATTAATTGGTGGTAAGTCAGATTTAGCACTGAGCTTGTCGAAGTGCCAACAGGAAAAATACCCTCAAGCTAAATTTTTTGGTCTTGAAGGGATTAAAAATATAAAAAATCCTAAGAAAGAGGAAGAAGAGGCAATATTCTCTATAGTGCGCACTGCAAGGCCTAATATAGTAATTGTTGCTTTTGGGTCGCCGGAGCAAGAATTGTGGTTAGACCGTCATAACAATAAATTTTCTGGAATTGTTTGTATTGGAGTGGGGGGAGCGTTTGATTATTTTTCTGGAAATATTGTGCATGCGCCATCTATTATTCGAAGATTTGGGCTAGAATGGTTGTTTCGATTACTAATTCAACCGTGGCGATGGAGAAGACAGTTGAGACTTATTAAATTTATTTGGTTAGTAATAAAGCAAAAATTTGGAAAAAGAAATTCTTAAAACAATTAAATACTTTAGCTTCTTTAATTATGCCCCTACTTTTGAGGAAATATATACGTTTATAGGTAAGAAAACGTCAAAAAAGGCATTACAGGAAGAATTAGAAAGGCTATCAGATATAAAAGTAATAATCCAATTTTCAATTAATCGTCATTACAATCTGATTCGATATACTCTACCACAGTATAGTGTTAAACAAACTCAAATGTCAAATGTCAAATGTCAAATCTCTAAGAATAAATTAGAAAACGGGAGATTCAAATTTTATATCAAATTACTTTCGATTTTTCCTCAGATTAGATTAGTGGGTCTTTCGGGGTCAATTTCGATGTTTAATGCACAAAAGAATGATGATATTGACCTTTTTATTATTACGGCTAAGAATAGATTATTTACCGGAAGGTTTATTGCTTTAATATTGGCACAAATATTGGGTTTAAGAAGAGAGAGGAATATATTTCAAAGTTCTAAGTTACAAGCTACGTGTTACGTGTTACGTGTTACGAGTGACAAGGTTTGCCTCAATCTTTTTTTTGACGAATGTAATTTAGCAGTTCCAGCGTTTAAAAAAACTTCATATGTTGCCCATGAAATTCTTCAGATGAAGCCGATAATTAATAAAGATCAGGTGTATGAAAAGTTTCTGATAGCTAATAAATGGGTATTAGAGTATTTTCCTAATTCAGCGAGGTTAATATCGAATATTAAATATCAAAATGCAAAATTACATTTAAAAAATCAAAATTATTTGTTATTTTTGCAGTGCATATTTGATATTTTATTTTTAATCTTTAATTTTTTCCCAAATTTAGTAGAAAAAATAAATAAAAAAATTCAAATTAGCCTTATTAATAAACACCAAACCAATGAGATCATATCGAGTACTCAGCTTTGGTTTCATCCCGATGATTTTGGGAAAAAGATTAGAGACATTTAGGACAGATTCCTGTAGATGTTTTACCAGGTAATTGTTTGGCAGTGCCAGGAGTAATTTCTTCCCATTTACTTTCGTTAATTAATTTAGGAGGAGTTTGATTTGGATAAGTTATCCATATTTCTTTTTTAATTGCATGTCCGAAAGGAGGCTGACTTGTTTTACCTTGGCACAAAACAATCATTTCAACTAATTTTGGTTTTTCTGCTGGAGGTGGATTTTCCATAATTTTTTAACTGTTTTTTATATTAATCTTGATTTAATTTTAATCGAAAAGCATGGGTTTTTATAAAGTAATTTAAGCCTAAATTTATTACTTTGGAAGGTGCGACATAATAAATTTATTAAAATTTCAACGTGCCAGCAACGTTGAAATTGCTTTGCAATTTCTTACGTTGCGGGTACCGTAACAAAATTGTCAGTTGTAAACGATACTTCTACTTGTAATAGTAACATAAAGATGTAAAAGATAGGGTATATGAAAAATTGTCATTCTGGCAAACGGTGAGCGATGAAGTGCGTCCAGAATCGTCGTCTAAACAACGATCCTGGATAATCCTGAGCTTGTCGAAGGATTACCAGGATGACTATTAAATATAAAATAGGGTACAAATGACAAAAAAAGAGCGGGTTGTCGTACCGCTCTATTTCTAACTGAAACCAACCGTTTTTGTTACGCTTCTGTTGCGGAGAGAGCGGGATTTGAACCCGCGATGAGCTTACGCCCATACCTCGTTAGCAGTGAGGCGCTTTCGACCACTCAGCCATCTCTCCTATCATTTTTAATATTTTACATTATAAAGATTCATTATGTGATTGACAAATAAAAATTCATTTGTTAGTATATGTATACATATGTTAACAAAACGAACAAATATTTTATTTGATGAGGAATTATTTAGATATCTCGTAGTTTTAGCGAATAAAAATAATACTTCTGTTGGCGATTTGGTAAGAAAAGCCGTTGTTAAAGTATATTATCAGGAAAATAATGATAAAAGAACAAATACTTATAATAAGATATTATTTTTAAGAAAAAATATTAAAAAAATTTCTAATTCAGAAATTAAGGAATTTATAGATTATGGAAGAAAATATTAAAGAAGTCTTTGTAATAGACGCTTCTTATTTATTAGCTTTTTTACTAAATGAAAACAATTATGAGGTAAATAAGTTAATGGAAAAATATCAAGCCAAACAGATTAATTTGATATCTACTTTTTTATTTAAATTTGAAGTGAGTAATGCTTTAAAAACTGCAGTTTTGAGAAAAAGAATCAATAAGCTTAAAGCTCAAAAATTGTTAAGTGCATTTTTAGAATTTGATATTACTGAAGAGAAAATTGATTATTTAGAGGTTTTAAAATTAGCTTTATTAAAAAAAATTTCCGTTTACGATGCTTCTTATTTATTTCTATCAAAAAAATACAAAATTACTCTTTTATCTTTAGATCACTCGTTAAAATAAATGTTTGTGCCGGAGAGAGGACTTGAACCCCCATTCCCTTACGAGAACACGCCCCTGAAGCGTGCGCGTCTGCCAGTTCCGCCACTCCGGCTAAACTTTCTAAATTATAACATCATTGGAAGTATTTTCGAAGATAATATCCCGTAGAAGATTTTTCTACTTGACTTACTTGTTGGGGGGTATTTTGGGCAATTATTTGACCACCATTTTCTCCACCCTCAGGTCCAAGATCAATTACCCAATCAGCATTTTTTATGACATCGAGGTTATGTTCTACGACAAGGACGGTGTTGCCATTATTTACAAGTTTATCTAAAAGAAGCAATAATTTTTTTATATCTTTAAAATGCAAGCCGGAGGTTGGCTCATCCAAAATATAAAATTCACCTTTATTTTGAAGTCGGCTGGCAAGTTTTAACCTTTGAGATTCGCCACCAGATAATGTGTCTAGGGTTTGTCCCATTTCCATATAATCAAGTCCGACTTCTTCCAAGATACTCATTTGCTTATTAATTTCCTCTTCGTTAAAAAAATCTTTTATTTCAGAGGCCGTCATAAGTAAAACCTCGGCGATATTTTTATCTTGATATTTATATCGAAGTACTTTTTCTTTATAGCGCAAGCCATGGCAATTTTCGCATTTTATTTTTACATCTCCTAAAAAATTCATATCCATATCTATAAATCCCAATCCTTTACAAAATTCACAGCCTCCATGAGAGTTATAACTAAACAAACTCGGATGCATATTATTTTTTTTAGCAAAACATTCCCGAATTTGGTCAAAAGCACCAACATAGGTGGCGATACAGCCTCGTTTATTAGCCCCGACTGGGCTTTGGTCAATTAAGACGACTTTGCCATTATTTTGACTTACTATTTCTTCAACTAAAGAGCTTTTGCCAGATCCTGAGACACCAGTTAAAGCAATCATTACATCAGTTGGAAGATTGAAAGAGAGATTTTTTAAATTATGACGGGTAGCATCGGCTATTTTTATAAATTTTTTTGCTTGTCGATATTTATCTTTTACATTTATTAATGAGTTAAAGTTAAGGGATTTTCCAAGTGATACAATTTGTCCGCCTTTTTTACCACCACCAGGACCGACTTCAATTAAATAATCAGCATTTTTTATGACAGTTTCGTCATGTTCAACTACAAGGACGGTGTTACCATTATTTCTCAGCCTTTTTAAATTATCAACGACTTTTATAACATCTTGGGGATGAAGTCCGGCCGTGGGTTCGTCTAAGACATAAATTGTCTCAATTAAATTACAGCCTAATTGTCGAGCCATTTTTACACGTTGAGCTTCTCCACCTGAAAGAGTGTCCGCTGATCTATTTAGTGAAAGATAGCCAACCCCAACATTGATTAAGCTTTGGAGTTGTTCCTCAAGTTTGGGTTTAATCGCTAAAGCATTTTTATGGTTAATATTTTTTATAAATGTTAAGCATTGATCAAGGGGCATATTGCCAACTTCACCAATATTTTTTCCATCAATAGAGACGCTTAAGGCTTTTTCATTGAGCCGGCCACCTTGACAGAGAGGGCAGTTAATAAAATCAAAATATTGCATATCGCTTTCTGATGGACCGCGGTGAACTTTCGTATTGCGATTCATTATTCGGTAAACGATTCCTTGATAAGTAAAACGATCAACTAATGTGTCCGAGTAAGCTTCGAGAGTTTCGGGTGGGGCATAAAGAAGTTTATTTAATTCATTTTCACTATAATCTTTAATATTTTTATTCATGTCAAAATAATGACTGGCATTAATGATGCTCCATTGACGGCCACCGACATACCATTCACGGGGCATCATTGCTCCGTTATTTAAATTTTTTTCCCAGTTTAAAATTTTTTTAACATTCACTTCAATTGAACGGCCAAGCCCTTTGCATTTTTTGCAAAAACCATAAGGATGATTAAAAGAATAATAGGTCGAGTCCATGGAGGGTAAGCCGACTCGAGAGTAGAGTAAGCGCAAATATGTATAAGCTTCGGTTAAAGTTCCAACAGTTGATCTTGGATTACCACGAATCCTATCTTGACTAATAATAATTGAAGCTGAGACTCCCTTTATATCATCGACATTTGGTCGATTACTTTTTTGCAAGTATCTTCGAGCAAAGCTCGGGAGAGATTCAAAGTACTGTCTTTGGCCTTCTTTGGCGATAATATCGAAAGCGATGGTTGATTTGCCCGAGCCAGAGACTCCGACAAAACAAACAATCTTATTTCTAGGGATTACTAGATCGATATTTTTTAAATTATTTTCTTTTGCGCCTTTGATGACTATTTGGTTCATATTTCTTGACATATTGATAACTTTTAGCTATTATAAAGTATTACGTTACGTCATTGTCAAGTATGAATAAATATATCACAGCAGGAGAATTAGCCAAGTTAGCCACGACTACAAAAAGGACAATCCAGTTTTATGATAAAAAGGGAGTATTGAAGCCGGCAAAAATTAATGAATCAAAGTATCGGTTATATTTTGAACGGCAAGTTTTGGATTATCAGATGATATTATTACTCTCGACCTTAGGGGTATCTTTAACTGAGATTAAAAGTCATTTAAAAAAAAGAAATGATTTAGCAAAATTATTTGAAAAAAAGGAAGATTTAATAAAAAATAAAATTGAAGAATTTAATTTTAATCTAAAAAATATTCGCCAATATTTACTTAATTTAAAAAACAATAAAACCTTAGTTAATCCTAAAATTAAATTTATTAAGCCATTTCGAGTTTATTATTTGGATAAAATAGGATCTTATGCAAAAATAGGGAGTTATTGTCAGGAACTAGAGGGTATGTTTTTAAAAAAAGGAAGAAAATTCACGACTCTCACAATTTTTGAGAACCAGAATTATTCGCCAAAAAAAAGTAAAATGAAAATATGCGCATTATATTTACCAGGTATGGAATTGAAAAAAAATTATATCAATATTGTTCAAGAAATGGTTTATAATCCAGGAAAGGTAATGAGCTATATGTATCACGGTCGGGGAGAAATGCTTTCTTTATTTTGGAAAGAACTAGAAAAATATTGTAAATTAAAAAAATATCAAGTTCGGACAGATGTTTTTGATTACGAGATATATTGGAAAGTAAGTGTTAATCTAATAAAGCAAGAGTTTGAATTTTTTTTACCAATAAAATGAAAAATTACACAATTTTTTATATAGTCCGGCATGGGGAGACGCAGTGGAATGTGGATTGTAAAATGCAAGGTCATTTAGATATTCCGCTTAATGATCGCGGGAGAATTCAGGCTAAAGATGTGGCAAAAAAATTACGTTCAATTCATTTCGATCTAGCTTTTTCTTCAGATTTGGTTCGGGCGAAAGAAACAGCCGAGATTATTGCTCTTGAGCGTAAATTAGCGGTAAAAACGACAAAACTTCTGCGAGAAAAATATTTTGGTAAGCATCAGGGGAAAACCTATGATCAATACAATAGTGATTTAAAAAAAACCCTTGATCAATATAATAGATTGTCTCAAGAACAAAGATATCGGTTTAAAATTGATGACGATATTGAAACAGATGAAGAATTTTTTACTCGTTTTTTAATTTTTATCAGGGAAACTGCGGTGGCCTATCCCGGAAAAACAATTCTTGTAGCGACTCATGGAGGATTAATGAGATATATGTTAGTTCATCTTGGATTTGGTACCTATGAGGAGTTAAGATGGGGAGCCGTGACAAATACAGCTTATGTGAAATTAAAAACAGATGGGGTGGATTTTTTTATCGAGGAGACTTTTGGGGTAGTAAAAAATAGGTATTGACATTGACTAAAAAGTTAAGTATATTAGTCATTATGATTGACTATAGATTAATTGAAAGACAAAATCCGTGGTGGAGTAATTCTCATTGGTTTGATTCTGATTTGAAAATTCAAGAAGTTATTAAATCAGATTATCAGTTTATTCCGGATAAGATATATAATCTTTCTGAAGAAAAAAAAGCGATTCATATTATCACTGGGCCACGTCAAACAGGGAAAAGTACGTCTTTAAAATTGAAAATAAAACAATTGTTGATAAAAAAAATTACTCCTCAAGCAATTTTTTATTATAACTGTGATGCTTTAAGTTCGAAAAAAGACATAATTGATCTTGTTTTGAATTATATTGAATTAAATAAATTTGATAAATATTATATTTTTCTTGATGAGATTTCTTCAGTTGTTAATTGGCCGTATGCAGTGAAATGGTTAACTGATGAAGGTTTTTTGAAAAATTGCATTTTATATCTTACTGGTTCTTCTAGTATCAATTTAAAAAAAAGTGGAGAATATCTGCCAGGACGACGGGGTAGTGGGCTAAATATTGATTTTTTCCCCTTAAGTTTTTATCAAGTTTTGGAAATAAAAAAATACCATCTCAAAAAAATCGATTTTAAAGACGTTGATTTAATAAAAAAATTGCAAAAAATCGATTTACTTAACTTATCTTCTATCAATAAAGAATTTACTTCATTTTTATCAACGGGGGGGTTTTTACCAATTATTAATAATCCGGAAAATCCATTAATACATCAAATTTATCAAGAAACTTTAAAAAGCGAGATTATCAAAAATGGAAAAAATGAAAAGAATATGCGAATGGTGATTAAAAAATTAATCAATTCATTATCAGCCGAGACTTCATATACGAATATAGCTGAAGAAGCAGAGCTTGGCTCAAAAAATACAGTTATTGACTATTTAGATTTTTTGGTGAACTCCTATTTTCTTCATGAATTATTATTTTTTGATATTAACCAAAAAAAATATATTCTTAAAAAGAATAAAAAATTTCATTTTACTGATCCATATATTATATGGCTTTTATGGGGTTATTTTACTGGAAACGGAGTCGATTTGAAGGTATTTAATCGAAAAGTAATAGGAAATTTAGACTTATTTATTTTTGGGACAGATATTAGTAAAGTTATTGAAAATTTTATTGCCTCAGAATTAGTTAAAGCAAACAAAAAATTTTATTTTTATAAAAATAGTCGTGAACTAGATTTTTACGTACCAAAAAATGAATTAGGAATAGAGGTAAAATATAAAAATAATATTACTCAAGAAGATATTAAATCAGTGATGAAAGCAAAAAATAAAATAATTATTTCAAAAAAGACTTTAGAAAAACGAGATGATATTTTAATTATTCCTGCACATTTGTTTTCTTTATTGGAGTTGGGGTAATGCCGGCAATAATATTTATGAGGTTTTTTTTAAGTTCGCTCCAATTATTTTCTCCTTCTTTAGGAATAAGAATGTATTGACCATCTTCAGAATAAGTATCGATCAAATAATTATCAGTTGATAGTACTAAATTTACGGACGAGTATTTATTTGCATTCGGTGCTTCTTGAAGTATTTTTTTTACTAAATCATAAGAGATATCAGTTTTTATTTCTTTTTTCATTTGCTCCATTAAGGGGATAATTTTTGGAATAAAACCCAAACTAATTATTTTATTTTTGACCGCTAGAATAAATTGTTGTTGACGAGAAGCTCGGCCGAAATCTCCTCCATCTTCTATCCCGTGGCGTGAACGGACGTATTTTAAAGCTGTTGCTCCATCCATGTGGGTTAATCCAGTTTTAAAGACTAGTTTTTCGTAGCGACAAGGAAAGGCCTCTTCTGGTTTTTCGTTAATATCTGTTAAAAATTTTTCCAAATCCGGCTTATTTTCTAAAGTTTTCTTCTTCTCTTCTTCATTAAATGGGGGAGTAATAAAATTTTTTATTAAATCAAACTCTTTATCTTTTCCGCAAAGATCGGTTTCTTTGCCATCGATTGGATATTGTGGGTCTTCAAAAGCTTTTTTAATATCAATATCGATGCCGTCCAAAGTATCAATTGCTTTAGTAAAACCGGAAAAATCAATAGCTAAATAGCCGTCGACTTGAAAGCCTGTTATTTGGCTTAAAACTAATGAAATCAAATTTGAATAACCTTTTTTTTTCGGGTAATTTAGGTCAATATCGGGATAAGTTTTTGGAAAAAGATCAAGTTGATAAACAGAGTTGATCTTGGCTGAAAAATCCTGTCCTGATTTTGTGGGTAATTTGACCCAAATATCGCGGGGAATTGAGGTTAGTAAAACTTTTTTTTTGCCTAAGTCGATATGGACTAAGATCATGGAGTCAGTAAGATATGTCCCTTCGTGGATTCCTCCACCATAGCCCAGAAGTAAGAAAGTATAGGCTGTTTTATTAACAATTTTTTTTACGTTCGTATTTTTTTTATAAATAGATTGGTAGAATTGATTTACCTTAAAGGCGCAAAAGGTAAGAAAGATTATTAAGATAAGGCCGGTAATGATTAAAGGACGTTTCATAAGTAATATGTTAAATGTTAAAACTCAATCCTTCGACAAAGCTCAGGATTGACCCTGAGCAAAGCCGAATGGGTCAAATGTTAAATCTATATCTTAAAGCTAAATAATAAGATAAAAAGATTTAAGTTGCCTGCCCGCAATGCTTAACGCATAGCGCTTGCAGGCGGGCCTGCCCGCAATGCTTAACGCATAGCGCTTGCAGGCGGGTGGATTTGAGTTCTTAGTTTTAAGTTTTGAGTTAACTAATAGTATATAATAATTTTTAGTATGTCGAATGTTATTTTTTCTGAGGAATTTTTTAAAAAATTGCGTCAAATAATAGAGAATATGCAAGATTTTATAAAAAGTAATTGGTTTTGGGGAGTAATTTTTTCTTTGTGCGTAGCGATTCTGATTATTCTTCAGCAAATTCTTCTAGGCTTTTTTCAGGGAGCGTTCTAAAAGAGATTTTAATTGGTTTAGCCCGTCTGTGCCACCCTTTTCTAACCGGAGCGGTTGATAAGGATTGGCAAGATAGCTTCGATGATTTCAATGGATTGTTGGGGAATATTTTGTTCAATGGTGTGGCTTTTTGTGCCAAAAAACCAACCGCAACTGGTCATACCAAGCAGGCCGTAAATTTTTGCGATATATAAACAACGTAAATTATTATTTGGAAGATTATTTAAAGAAGAAATAAAATCACTACCATTTAAAATATTTTCTCCTAAATCAACTAAAAGATTTGTAAATTCCATTTGCCAATTTGGGAATATTTCATTCAAAGCATTATTAATGATTTGATTATATGTATTTAATTTTTGGAAATAATTTCTCTTTTTGGCATTAGTCGCCTCTGAGGCACCATCGCAGTTACAATCTCCAGTCCAACGGCTAGTACCATGGGCACAGCTCCAACTGGAGTTTTCTTTGAGGGTCGTAGTTTTGCTGGGTTGGAAATTTGATAAAGCCTCTTTAATTTTAAATGGGACTAATCCATGGCGTTGTAAAGTTCTTGGTTCCGTTATATATTTAATAAATTTATCTTTATCTTTGTAATGATGACCCATGGTTTCTCCATCAGTACCAAAAGCAATTCCATTTTGACCAAAATCATTTAAAAAATAATCACCGTTAATGGTTCTTTCAGGTTGACTAGCAACAATATCTGATGTATTGGAATTAAAATGAACAACAGCAATTTTTTTTCCTTCACCTAGATTGATCCAGACGGGGTTATGAAGAGAATTATTTAATTGATTGTTTTTAAGTACAACAAATTCATAACCAGCTTCGACAAGAATTTTTAAGGTATCTGTATTGACTGCGCCTTCAGGCAACCAAATACCTTTGGCGTCAAAGCCAAAATCTTTTTTAAAAATGTTTCGACCGGCTTGAATTAATATACGTTTATCATCGTCATTTAAAAGGGGAATTATAGCGTGAATGAGAGGATCAGCGACAACTTGGTATTCTTTATCTTCTAGGTTATTAATATTTTTTTTTATTTTTTCCCAATTAGTTGGGTGATTTTTAGCTATCCAATGACGAAGCGAAGAATATAGAGAAAAAGCAACTCCGGGTCTGAGGGCATCACCATAATCAAGAAGAGGTTGGTAACATTGTTTATATATTTTTTCATTGATGATTGGAACAATAGAGATGGATTTTGTGTCAGGTCTAAAAACACTTCTTTGGGGTTGGTAAAAATGAAGAAAGGCAAAAAAAGTTTTTTGAGGAATTAGGGTTTCAGTTGGTCGGGTTGCTTCAGTTAGGGACATAAATAAACCAAAGCATAGCATATTTTTTTTCTTTAGGGAGTATTTTGTGCCACCCTTTGGCAACCGAAGCGGTTGCCAAAGATTGGCAGGGCGGAATTAAGATTTAAGAAGTTCGAGGGGATTGAGGAGTCGGAGTAAACCCTCATATGATTTTGGCCAGTCTTGGGGAATAATTTCTGCATCTTTGAGAGCGTCTAGTAAAAGTAAGGTGTCAGGATAATCTACTGTATATTTTATTGCTAAAGTTAAAAATGTATCCGTAATTTTTAAGTTCATTTTTTTTGTCATACACTCCATTACTTTTTGAAGTTTATCGTGTGAATTCAATAGTTTTCCAAGTGGTGTGCCGATTAATGATCTATTTAAAAATGCAAGTGGTAAAGCAATAACTGGATTGGCAATAAAACTAAAAATAATGTCACTAAGTAGTGGATGGAGATTTGTTTCAATTTCTATCTGATTAGTTTGAATAATTTGTTTAATTTCATCGTCATTTGGGAATGGGATAAATGGAAATTCTTTATCTAATTGAATAAGTAAGTTAGGAGATATGAGTGAATTTTCTGGACGAAACAAGGCGGTGACGTAGAGAGCTCTGGCGTTTATTTCTCTAAAACTAGCGATAAGATTTTGCAAAAAAGTTGGTTTGTCGACTAATGGTCCAAGACCAGGAGCGAAATAAAATTTATTTAGTCGTTTTGCTGTATCGATTAATTCTGGTGCTGTATAGATGATGATTAGATTATTATTTTTGTCTTTTTTGAGGCCACCAGAAGCAAGGATATCAATATCGGCACTCATTCGAATTTCTTTCTGCATTTTTATGGGAGTATTGGGGTAATTGGTAAAATTAAGCATAAAAATTGGTTCTTTGAGATTATTTTTACTAAAAAAATTGATCATAAAAAGAGTTTGGGGATTTATTTCACCTCCAATAGGTTGAGTTTGAACTTGAATAGTATAAGGATTATCCTGCATTTCAGATAATGTTTGATTAATATTATTTTCAATAGCTTCGTCTGGTATTTCTTGACGCCGGATAAATAAATCTAAATCTTTGACTTGACCAAAGGCGTGTTCCATGACTTGTTGCGTTAATATATCTTGGCCAAAATCAGTTTTTCTAACTTTTTTAATCAGATCATCTTCTACATTACGAGATAAAAGCTGAAAGGTACGCATGGCGCCACCTCGCACATGAGCAAATTCTCCTTCTTCAGATGGAATACAACATTTATCTAAATTTGAGACGATTGAGGTAGTTATTTGGGGAATGATTGTTCCTTGGGTATGAGGAAAAACTTTTTCAATAAATTCATTAAAAAGAATTGAGCTTCGATAGGGGTTTTCACTTGGTCTTGGATTTTCATTCATGTTATTTATTGAAAATAAATCCTTGATTTCTAATGGTTTTGATTAGCTCGTTATTTAAACCGAGTTTAATAAGTTTATTTCTGATCCGGAGCATAAATTGATCAAGGGCCCAGTCAGTGTAATCTTCTTGATAATTTTCTCCCCAAATAATTAAAGCCGTTTTTTCCCGATTGATTATTTGAGAGTGATTTTTTATTAAGTGTTTTAGTAATTTTCTTTCTCGCTTAGAGAAAAAGTTAGAAATATTAACAGAATTAATAGTAATTTCTTCACGTTCGTTAATATTAATTTGAGTTTGGTTATTTATTTCGTCTTTGATAAATTGCTCAAGGAGTGGAATTGTTAATGAATAATTTTTTTTATTTTTTTTCAGTAAATTTATTTTAGTTAAATAGTCGATTATTTCTTTTTCTTCGCAGGAAAACCGATATTCTTTTTTAAGAATTTTTTTAAGAAGATTTTTTTCGGGTTCAGTTAATTCTTGATACAAGATATTAATCTTAATTTTCATACTGTCGTTAGTAAAAATTACTTTTTCATTGTGATCTTGATTGAATTGACGGATAGCTTGTTTGGTTAACCAGGGTGAGCTACCACAATTTTCAATGATTAGTTTTTTTATTTTTTTTGATAAAGAAAGGTGGAAATATATTTCCATATAAGAAATGAAAGAGAGCATATCGTTAGTTTTGAAAAAGGGGTAATAGAAAATATTT
Organism: uncultured Gammaproteobacteria bacterium; assembly: GCA_964476545.1. Classification (GTDB taxonomy): domain Bacteria; phylum Patescibacteriota; class Microgenomatia; order UBA1406; family GWC2-37-13; genus CAYZAZ01. The sequence goes on along the minus strand of CAYZAZ010000018.1, from coordinate 2,367 downwards.
TGATAAAGGGTACTGTAGGCAGAATATTTTAAAGTCATATTTTTATAACCAATATTTTTTTGAAAAAGATAAATGATTGATAATTTTTTTTTATGAAATAAAGTATCGATATAAGAAAGGAGAGAGTTTTTTTCAGCTAAAAATTTATCTGCATCTAAAATAAAAAGAATTTTTTGGTTTTTTTTATTGTTAATTTTTTGTTTTAAAAACAGATCTAAATCTGGAGGATCCTCGATGGTTTCGGTTTTTATGTCTAAAAGAATAATTTGGAGATTCTTGTTTTTAGGAAATTGTTTGAGGCGATAGAGCTGGTCTCTTTTGGGAATGTTAACAATAGAGGCGCATTCTTTTGTATTGATTATCTTTAACCAGGGTTGGTAAATATTTTTAATGGTTTTTGAAGTAAAAGGCATTTGGCGCTTCATAGGTATCTGTAGTTTATCAAAAATAAGTCAAAATGACAATAAAATGTCAGATTGGGCATCAAGCGAAAAATTATTGACTAATTTATTATTGAGAATAATTAAAAATTTATTAAAAGTAAATATATGGGAAATAATGACATTGAAAATCGTAAAAAAGGAATTCATAGTATATTTAATAATGCTAGAAGTATTGATGCGGATGGTTTTGAAGGTGAACGACGACAAGGTGTTGTCGATTTACTTAATTTGGGTTTTAAAGTAGGACTTTTTCCAGTAATATTAACAATTAGGATTTTGAGTGGGTTATGGAAAATGTGGGCTAAAAAAGGAGATTATTATAGAGATAATAATAATTGGAAGGATTGATTATAAAATTAATAAATTAACATTGAACTAACGATTGTGGGTTGGATGGTTATTATGGATTCATTGATTGAAGGATTTTTTCGACTTCGCGGTCGTTAATCCGATGATGTTTGCCCCGGTGGGAAAGGAGGGCGCCGGAAAAAGTTTTGGGGATGTGCATCAGTTCATGAATTAGTGTCTTCATTTGCTCTCGCGGTGATAATTGACTAAATTTTTTATCAATTACTTCGATAATATAGTGGGGTTCGATGCCGATGACCTCAGAAAACAATTTAGCCATGCCCCAAATACGCGCATAGGCGCGGGTTTTGGCGTCGTAGGAGCGGATGCAATAAATATTTTTTGCTTTAATATGGGAAAAATTAAGTTTTTTAATTAAAATATCAATTTGTTTTTTTATTTCTGGAGCATGGTCGTATTTCATAAGTTAAAAGTTTAAAATTAAAAATTGTAAATTACAATTCTAAATTGTAAATGAATTGATTTAGGTTAATAATGGAATTAAACTATACATACGGCATGAAACATAAATGGAGTAAGATTATCAAAGAAAAAGCAGAGTTATTGCGTAAAAAAGGATATTCTTATAATCAATTATCAAAAAAATTAAAAGTACCTAAAAGTACATTGCATGAGTGGATTCGGGGAGTACAAAGACCAGTTAAATTCAGTAGACTTGATAGGATTCGTTGGATTAAAGAAATTCAGCCGTTAGGAGCTCAGGGCAATAAAAGAAAAAGAGAAAAAATTGTTAACCAAATTATTCAAGAAGCGAAGAAAGAAGTATACAAATTGCAAATTAATAATCAGACTAAAAAAGCAATGCTTTCTTTATTGTATTGGGCCGAAGGAACTAAAGTGAGAGGAGTTTTACAATTTGCAAATACCGATCCAAAATTAATCTTGTTATTTGTTAAGCTCTTGCGGTCATGTTATGAACTAGATGAGACTAAGTTTAGAGTAAGACTACATTTACATTCTTATCATGAGGAAAAAAAAGTAAAAACTTTTTGGTCTAAATTAGTAGGTATTCCAACAACTCAATTTCAAAAGACATATAGAAAGTCAAGAAGTAAAGAAAAAACTTTTCGGAAGAATTTTGGGGGAATTTGCTTCATTAAATACAATAGTGTATATTTAAAGGAAAAAATTATACAATATGGGTATGCACTAGGGGAGAAAATAACAGGTAAGGTAAATGTGCCTGTGGCTTAACGGATAAAGCACAGCCCTGCGGAGGCTGAGATTGAGAGTTCAATTCTCTCCGGGCACACAAAAATATTTTTGATAAATTTAGGGGCGTAGGCAAATGGTATACTGGGGCTCTCCAAAAGCCCATTTGGGGGTTCGATTCCCTCCGCCCCTGCATTAGAATCTGTTTCCCGATTTTATCGGGATTACAGATTCTTATGTCCGCCTTAGTTCGCTCTTTGTGACGTCGAGCGAACAGCGTTGAGTTAAGTCACAAAGGAAGAACAGGCGGACCAATAAATTTAGAAGCGTCCACAAAACGGCACCTGGCCCTTAGAAATAGAGCGGTAGAATAACCCGCTCTTTTTTGTCATTTGTACTCTAT
>CAYZAZ010000017.1:18655-18881 GCA_964476545.1 uncultured Gammaproteobacteria bacterium | reverse complement strand
TCGCTCATCTGGAGTCATGCCCTCTCATGATGAACGCGAACAAACTTTAAATCAAATCTTGGTTGAAATGGATGGATTCACTCAGAATGAACAAGTTGTCGTCATTGCCGCCACCAACCGCGGGGATTTATTAGATTCTGCCCTGCTTCGTCCTGGTCGTTTTGATCGCCGAGTGATTGTCGATTATCCCGATGTTCAAGGTCGTAAAGCCATTGTCAAAATTCAT
>CAYZAZ010000017.1:0-18645 GCA_964476545.1 uncultured Gammaproteobacteria bacterium | reverse complement strand
GCTAAAAGAACTGTCGGTTTTTCTGGAGCAGATATTGAGAATATGCTTAATGAAGCCGCAATTTATGCCGCTCGCCAAGAAAAAACTAAAATAAGTATGGATGATATGGAAGAAGCGGCCACAAAAGTAAAACTTGGCCCTGAAAAAAAAAGATTACAAACAGATCTTGATAAAAAATTAACTGCCTATCACGAGGCCGGTCATGCAATTATTTCCCATTTCTTACCGCATACTGATCCCGTCCATCGCATTTCAATTGTTTCCCGAGGTATGGCTTTGGGTTATACTTTAATTCCTCCTGGCCGTGATCGTTTGCATCAAACAAAAACAAGTTTACTCGAAAGAATTACCGTGATGATGGGTGGTCGAGCCGCCGAACATGCCATTTTTAACGAAGTTACAACAGGTGCTTCAAATGATTTTGATCAGGCAACTCAAGTCGCCAAAGCCATGGTCATCGAATATGGTATGAGTGATCTAGGCCCAATTAATTTTGGCCCAACCATGGATGTCACTGAATGGGGCAAAAGTTATTGGGAACAAAATAACGTCTCACAAGAAATGCTCGGTAAAATTGATCAAGAAGTAAAAAAAATTATTGATACAGCTTATGCCCACGCAGTCGCTTTAATCAAGGAAAAAAAAGATTATTTAGATAAAGTCGCTGAAAAACTTATCAAAGACGAAAGTCTTGATCAAGACGAGTTTGAAAAACTTGTTGGAAAAAAAGAAGCTTGATCCTAATCTACAAATTAATCCGAATGCTACTAATAAAAATTAGGATCATTAGACTAAAATAATTTGAAGCATTCGTATCATACATATGAATACTTACTTACTGATCGATGGCAACGCCATCATGCACCGCGCTTACCATGCTATTCCTCCCTTTAAAACAAAAGATGGCACGCCCACCAATGTAATTTTTGGATTTTTCTCCATGCTTCACAAAGCAATTACAGATTTTAAACCTGATTATCTTATTGTTTGTTTTGATGTCAAAGGACCAACGTTTAGAAAAAAACTTTTTGAAGAATATAAAGCCCAAAGAAAAAAAATCGACGATGATTTACTCATCCAAATTCCTTTTGTCAAAGAAGGTCTCAAAGAAGCCCACATTATTTATGCCGAAAAACAAGGTTTTGAAGCCGACGATTTATTAGGAACAATTAGCAAAAAACTTTCAAACGCTGAAAATAAAATATTGATTTTGTCTGGTGATAAAGATATCTTACAACTGGCCAACGATCATGTCTTCATTGTCACTCCACCCATTGGTTTTGCCAAAATGAAAATTTATAATAAAGAAGAGGTCTTAAATAAATTCGGCGTCTCCCCAGAACAAATGGCCGATTTCAAAGCCCTTGCCGGTGATCAAGCTGATAATTATTCGGGAGCAAAAGGTATTGGTCCAAAAACAGCCAGCTCTTTAATTCAACAATTTGGTACGCTTGAAAATATTCTTGCCAACATTGACAAAGTATCATCAGAAAAACTCCAAACAATTCTCAAAGAAAATAATGAAAATATTCTCATGGGAAAAAAACTTTCCCAAATTGACTCAAATGTCGAAATCGATCTTGATTATGAAAAAACTAAATTTAGGTATTTTCATCAAGATTTTAAAAATTTTCTTTTAAAATTCGAAATGTATTCGCTCATTAATCGCTTTTTTAATCAAAAAAAAGAAATAAAAAAAATAGAAAAAACCCCTGATTTGCAAAAAAAAGTTGAAAACCAAATTGATCAAATAAAATTATTTTAATTATTAAAAATTATTTTTGCTAAATTAACATGAAAAAACCTATTAATATACTAATGCTAATTGTCATTTCTTTATTTTTAATATTATTTGCTTTTTTTTCTGGTTATTTAAACGTAATTGCCGTAGGAATAAAATTACTCAAAATCCCTAATGTAAGAATATTAAATATTAAACCAGGAACAAGTAGTAACTTTGCAATTGCTTCAATTAATATTCGAGGTAAAGGCGAAATGATATTCTCGGGTTGGTCATTAATACCAGAGCAATTTGATAATAATAACACAAAAAGTATAGGCTTATCTCAAATAGGTATATGTAAAGTTATTGTTATAACTGATACATCTTACAGAGAATGGATTGCATTAGATCAAGAAATTAATCCAAAAATTAATACAGTAGAAAAAGCTATAAAAAATTATGATTATATTTTAAACAAAATAAAGTCTTTTCCAAGTTATTCTAAAAATATCAAAAAAGGTTTTTATTCTATTTGTAATTGACTTTATGTTTAATGGACAATTAATTAAATTATTTGTTATTATTTATTAAGGCTTTAGATAGTTTTATAAAAACATTAGCGTCTGGTCAGGTGCAGTCTTGTACCTGGATACGAGGAGAAGGTAATTCGAAAATTCAGATTAATCTGAATCATATCAACGGGAACCTTCAAGATTTAAGTTAAATCTTTTAAGTTTTTTGTAAAATCCCAAGGTAACGCGGGCGAACAAAACAAAAAACATTAACTTACTGCTCAAAAGCCCCATTATTAATTTAAACTTAATGTATCATCTCTAGTTCTAACATTTGACATTTAAGTTTTAACATTGACAAACTATGTGTGGAATATTTGCCTACAAAGGAGAAAAAAACGTTACTCCAATATTACTTAATGGATTAAAACGACTTGAATACCGTGGCTATGATTCTTGGGGAATTGCCGTCCAAACAGATAATAAAATATATGTTGAAAAACAAATTGGAAAAATCAGTGAGATTGAAAATTTAAATAACTTTCCCACCAGTCATATCGGCATCGCTCACACTCGCTGGGCGACAACTGGAGCAGTGACTCAAATTAATGCCCACCCCCATTTTTCAACTGATAAATCATTTACTCTCGCCCAAAATGGTATTGTCGAAAATTATCTTGAATTAAAAGCTGACCTCATCAAAAAAGGTTACCAATTTCTTAGCCAAACAGATACAGAAGTCATTGTCCGCTTAATTGAGGATAAATTAAAACAGGACAAAAATTTAGTTTTAGCTGTACGTAACGCTTTTCTGGAATTAAAAGGAAGAAACACAATTATTATTCTCACTAATGAAGGTAAAATAATTGCCGCCAGAAACGGATCCCCTTTAGTAATTGGTCTTAACGACCAAACAAATGAATTATTTATTTCTTCAGATACCCTGTCTTTTGCCCCATATGCTAATAAAATGATTGTTATTGACAATGGCCAACTAATTTCTCTTGATCAAGAAATCGAAATAATTGATATTAAAACCGGTCAAAAATATCCCAATAATCTTGAAGTAATTAATCTTCACAACAATAAAGTGGATAAAGAAGGTCATCCCCACTTTATTCACAAAGAAATTTTTGAAACTCCTCAAACTCTAATTCAACTAACAAAACAAAATAAAAATTTATGTCTGGAATTGGCCAGCGCAATTAAAAGAGCCCGTACGGTTTACACAATTGGTTCTGGAACCGCCGGTGCCGCCGCCAGCCAAATTGCTTATTATTTACGAAAATTTGCCAAAATCAATGCGATTGGTTTGATTGGCGCCGATGCCCAAGAATATATTGATTTATTTTCTAAAGAAGATTTAATTATTGCGCCATCTCAAAGTGGTGAAACTGCTGATGTTTTGGAAGTTTTAGAAATAGCTAAACAAAAAAAAGTAAAAATTGCCTCTTACGTCAATATGCCTGGCGCCATGATGACCCGCCTGTCTGATTACAAATTTATGGCCAATGCCGGACCAGAAATTAGCGTTGTTTCCACAAAAATATTTACTTCTCAAATCGCTTGGGGATATTTAATTGCCAAAGCCGTCAATAATCAATTTGATGAAGCCCTAACAAATATTCAACAACTGGCTCAAGAAATTGATAAATATCTAAAAACAGAAAATAATCATCTCCAAATAAAATCTTTAGCCAAACAATTAGTAAAAAACAACGATATATTTCTTTTGGGAAAATCTCAAAATTATCTCATCGTCAAAGAAGGAATGGTAAAATTAATTGAATGTTCTTACAAACACGCGCAGGCCATGCCCTCCGGTGATTTGAAACATTACGCCATTACTCTCATGCAACCTGGAATACCCGTTATCACTGTCCTCTCTAACGACGATGTGAAAGCCGACGTTATTAATGCTATTAATGAAGTCAAGGCTCGAGGTGCAATGGTTATTGGTATTTCACCAGACAACGAACAGGATTTTTCAGTTTATTTGCCAGTCCCCGACACAAGAGAAACATCGGCCATAATGAATTTAATTCCCCTTCAACTTTTAGCCTATTACTTAGGAGTTGAAATGGGTAATGATGTCGATAAACCAAGAAACATTGCCAAAAGCGTAACGGTAAAATAAAATAATGGTTAATGGCTAATAGTTAATGGTTATTAGATATAAGCCACTAGATATTAGATAATAGATATTGGATATTATTATGTTACGTGTTATGTGTTACGTGCTACCTGCCACGTGCTATAATATTTTATGTCTCTTATTAATGTCCAAAATCTTTCAAAGTCCTACCGAATCTATAAAAAAGAGCCAGGAATAGTTGGTTCTTTAAAATCTTTTTTTCACCGTAAGTATGAAGATAAAAAAGCTGTCGATAATATTTCTTTTAATATCGAAGAAGGTGAATTAGTTGGTTTTATCGGTCCAAATGGTGCTGGAAAAACAACCACCCTAAAATGCCTATCAGGTTTAATCTATCCCACCAGTGGCCAACTTGCAGTTTTAAATCATACTCCTTTTGACCGCAAAAAAGATTTTCTCAAACAAATTTCTTTAGTCATGGGCCAAAAAAACCAACTATGGTGGGATCTACCGGCAATGGAAACTTTTCTTCTCAATAAGGAAATCTATGAAATTTCAGATTCTCAATTTAAAAAGACTATTAATGAACTTATTACGCTTATGGATCTTAAAGACGTTGTCAATATTCAAGTTAGAAAATTATCCCTTGGTCAGCGAATGAAATGTGAATTAGCCGCTCAACTAATCCATTCTCCAAAAATTCTTTTTTTAGACGAACCAACAATTGGTCTCGATATTGTCATGCAACAACGACTTCGAGATTTTATTAGAGAATATAATCAACGTTTCAAAGCCACAATTATTTTAACCAGTCACTACATGGAAGACGTCAAAGATTTGTGCAAACGAATTATTGTCATAGACCATGGAAAAATTCTTTTTGACGGCGCTCTTGAAAAAGTAACTAAAAAATATTCTGAAAATAAGTATCTCACCGTTATTTTTTATGAAAAAGTAGCAAAAAATAAATTAAATAAACTTGGAAAAATCAAAGCTTATGAACCCACAAAAGTTACACTGGCCGTAAATCGTTTAAATACCAATAAAATAGCTGGTCAACTTCTCAATGATTTTCCTGTCGAAGATATTAATATCGAAGAACCGGATGTACAAGAAATTATCCGTAAATTATTTTTATCAGCTAAATCATGAAATACCTCAGAATTTTTTTCCTTCATATTCAACATGTTCTAGAAAATAGAGCCCGTGCTTTTATTTGGTTTTTACTCCCTTTGATGAATAATTTAATGCTCATTGTTTTTTTGAGAGGCAGTACAATTCAGGGTAGTAATTTTCAATGGGATATGTCGGCAATTACTTCTTATTATTTTATTATGACCATTGTCGGCTCAATGCTAAGTTCACATATTGAAGAAGATGTCTCGGAATTTGATATTCTCCAAGGAGATTTAGTCCGCTATTTAACCCGCCCCTTTTCTTATTATCTTTCAAAATTTATTGAAGAACTTCCCTACCGCTTACTTCAAGGAGTTTATGGAATTATTCTTCTTTTATTATTTGTGATTTTTTTTAAACCAAACATGAGTTTAAATAAAGATTTAATTCAATTAACATTCATCCCAATAATTCTCATTCTTGGTTTTTTAATTTCCTTTACTTTAAAAATGATTTTAGGATTAACTGCTTTTTGGTTTAAAGAAAATGGCGGATTATTCGAGCTTTTTATGATCGCCAACATTGTTCTTTCTGGAGGCATTGTCCCTCTTGATTTAGCTCCACCACTTTTACGCAACATTTCCTACGTCCTTCCTTTTTCCTATACTGGTTACTTTCCGATTATCGCCATTCAGGGTAAATTGGATTTAACTGGAATTCTTCAACTAATAACTGTTCAATCAGGTTGGCTCATCAGCCTTTATCTTTTGAATCGCCTTATTTGGAAAAAAGGTTTAAAAATTTTTACTGCTGTTGGCCAATGAAACATTATTTAAAAATCTATCAACGACTTTTAAAGATGAATTTCTCACTTATCCTTGCCTATCGAGTGGGTTTTATCAATAGCGTTGTTTCAACTATTGGTTGGGGAATCTTTCAAATTATTTGGGTTACAATTTTAACCCACCGAATAAAATCAGCCTTTGGTTGGAGTAAAGATGAATTAATATTGTTGGCTATCTCTTATGTTATCGTTATTGCCGTTTTTCACCTTTTATTCTCTAGAAATTTAGAACGTTTATCAAGAATTATTGACAAGGGAGAATTAGACACTATCTTACTCAAGCCCGTTGACTCCCAATTTTTAGTCAGTACTTGGATTGTCCGCTATGCCAACTTTTTTAGAATATTTTTAGGTCTCGGCTTTCTATTTTATTTAACAAATCAAATGGGAATTCACTTAACATTTATTCATGTTTTGAGTTATTTAACCTTAATTTTTTTTGGTCTAATGTTGCTTTATTCATTATGGTTTATTTTCTCAACCATTTTGATTTGGTCACCCCAATTAAATAACCTAATCGATTTTTTATATACCATCAATGGCATGGCTCGTTATCCAACTGAAATGGTGAAAACATTACCTTTTTATTTACTACCTCTCATTCTTCCCTTTACCATTACGATTGTTACACCAACCCGAGCACTTTTTGGAAAAGTATTAAGTGGAGATATTTTCGTTTTATTAATTCTTGCTTTTTTGCTATTTTATCTTTCTCGAAGATTTTGGAAGTTTGCCCTGCGCTACTACACCAGCGCCAGTAGTTAACTTTCAACCCCGGGGGTTGAAAAGATCGTCCTAATAATCTAAATCAATAACTTTGTAAAAAATATATTATTCCACCTCCAAAAGCTCTACTTCAAAAATTAAAGTGGAATCTGGTGGAATGGCATCTCCCGCGCCTCTTGATCCATAGCCTAATTCTGAAGGAATAGTCAATTTTCTCTTTCCTCCAACCTTCATTCCTGCAAATCCCATATCCCAACCTTTAATCACTTCTCCAGCTCCTAAATTAAAAGTAAATGGAGTCCCTCGATCATAAGAACTATCGAACTTGGTCCCGTCAACTAATGATCCCGCATAGTGAACCGTAATTTTCTTACCGGACACTGCCTCATCACCAGACCCTTTTTTTAGATCTTTGATTTGAAGCTTTGTTACATTTTTCATATCTTCATTTTGCTCACTTTGTTGTGAATTTATAATATTAAAAGCCATCGTTGGACTCAAACTTGTATCTTCAAACTGAACATTAGTATTTTTTGGCCGTAAAAAAACTAAAATTACAAAAATAATTCCCGTTAAAAAAAATCCACTAATTATTTTTAAATAAGACATAGTAATTTTAAATTTATAATTTACAATCAATTTTCAATGTTCTAATTTTTAAAAATTTAGATTTGATTGAAAATTTCAAATTAAAAATTTATATTTTTACTCTTGATTATTTTTTATTTTCAACATGTATCACCTTCCGTTCCTTTTCATCAAGTTCACGTTTATTTCTGCCAATCAAACCTATTTCAAAATCTTTTTTATTTCGTCCTTCATCTGACGAAATATACACTATTATTCCTGGATAATCCCCAGTCACCGTCCAACCATTAATTTCCGGAATTCTTGTCACTTCAAAGTCAGCACTAGATGTTCCCGTCACTACCTTACCATTTTCTTGTAATATCTTTATCGCCTGAGCAGACAAATCTGTTTCGGGTTTCATTAACATAATACAGGTACCATGTTCAAATAATACCCAATTCATGGAATTATCTATTATAATTTTTTTATAGACATTAATTAAAATATTTTTTTCCATTTTGTGTTACACTAAATTATACTTTAAAATATGACCAAGATAAAAAGAAAAAAAAATAAAACCCAGTCAAAATGGATAGTTCTTCTGGGAATAGTTATGATAATGATTACAATAACTTATTTTTTTTTATTAAAAAATACTCCACAAAAGCCTTCATCAAAATACCTACTATACCAAGATTCCAAAATTGGATTTAGTATTAAATATCCAGAAGCATGGGAACTAAGACAAAACACGCAAATTTTTGAAAATGGTGATGCAATAGCATTTGGAATAACAGGACAAAATCAAAAAACACAAACAGAATTAACAGACGGCGCCCAAATATCTATTTCACTGCCATTTAAAATTACAACAAATCTTGATTCATGGATAGAAAAATATTTTGATGACAAAGCCGAAATCTCCCAAAACACTTTAAATAACCGTACCTTTAAAAGAGTCTATACTTGTTCCGGTGCCGGCTGCATAACCTACTTCTACACAGCCGTAGACAACCAGATATATGGAATTGCTGTCTTTGCTCAAGGCGCAAACAAAATGGTTTATGACAATACTGTTGTTTATATGATAAAATCACTCCAGTTTAATAGTGTGACAAATGGAAAAATTACAAAAGAAGAAGCAATTACAAAAATAAAATTAAAACCGGAAGTTGTAGATTATTTAAGACAGATTCCTTCAGCCAAAGTAGAAATAAATGGTGAAGAAAATAATTTTTATTTAATTCAGGTTTATGAAATAAAAGATAATCATACCGCCACCTTTAACTGGTATAAGGTTGAAAAATCTACAGGAAAAATCATAAAAGAATTTTAAAAATAATTATCGTGAACTCACTGCTCCAACTTCGCTCCGAAATTTTACTGGGACAGAATAAAAGGAACTGCTTGTCCCATCTGGTGAGAGTACATCAGTAACCGTAAATCCATCGGAGTGCGTATTGCGACGAAGAATCGTATACTCAGGGAATTTTTTTTGCAAGGCCAAAGTTTGCGTCTTTATATCTCCGGTTGATTTTCCTCCAATCGTATCTAAGACAATCGATTGACTCTTATGATCCACACTTACCTGTCCCGTATCAGGCATAGAATGATTTAAATTAAGTTTTGCGGTCCCTGCCTTTCCACTATAAACTTCTACTGTATTTCCCTCTTGAGATAGCTGATATGTTCCCTCACCTGTTTTTTTTAACCCACCTTGATTTGACCATTGCTTAAGCATTCCATCCCTTTTCTCAAATAATTGTTTTGCTTGTGTTTGACTCATTTCTTGAAGTTCGTCCCGTACTTTTCCATAGGCTTCAGTTACATAATCTTTGACCGTTTGTGTCTTTTCAATTTTATCCATGACTTCTTCGGCTATTTCCTGAACCTGTTCCATTGCTGCAATTGGTTTTTTTAACCGCTCAACTACTTTATTAATTTTTACATAGCGAGCCGATTTAGCCGCCCACCAACCACTACGGACTGCATTTCCGGCTAGTGGAATTGCTCCAAGTGCCGCCATAACTCGATCCAACCCTTCAACCGGTTCATCAGAAATATAATCATAACCAAAAGCCGCGTTCACTCCACTTTGCACATTACCCACAATCGGAATCGCACCAATACCGGCCGACAATGGCCCTCCTACCCATTTACGCGCTTCCTTAAGAAATTCGAAAAATCTAGCTAACTGACCCCAAAGAAATTTATCAATTAATAAAAAATGTTGACCAATAAAAAAAGGTAAAGAAAAAATCATTGTCATACCCGAGGAATTAATAAGAACAAAGTGTGAATATGGCTTAATTCGATCATCGATATCTTCTTGAGGATTTCGCCATAATTTTTTAATATAAAATATCGCTAACTCAAATAAAGCAACTCCATATCCTAAAATTCCAAAAATTGGAAATAAAGGACTCTGATATATTACCCTGACAATATACCCAGGCAAATATACAGAAAATAAAAATAACCAAGCATTAAAAATACCAAATATAATTATCAATATCATAAAACTCCACCACATTTTTTGATTCAAATTAAATTTAAAAAAATTTGGTCGCGGTCCATGCCACAAACTAATAATTACCGGAGGAATTCCCAAATTTTTATGTTTTCCTAATAAATGAGCAGTTGCAATTACATATCGGCGACGTTTTTTCAACATTTCAATAAAATTTTCGGTTTTTTCACCGGAATAAATCATAAATCCCAATTGCCGCCGTATATTTAGATAATCCATCAATGCAGACCAATATTTTTTCCCAAATTTCCAGCTTGTCAAAGTCAAAAATAATTCCGAAAATATTGTCCGCTTTTTTTCACCTGGAATAAGTAAGCTTTCATCGAGTGTTAATTTACGCCGAAGTATTAATTCATCTCCAATAACAGCCAGAATTAAAAATGCAGTCAAAACATATCTTATGCCCAAACCATAACCATACCAACTATGAACAAATCTCAACATACTGCGAGTATTATTACAGAGACTATGATCAATAATTACCCAGATCAGTAAAAAGATAGGAATTAAATATCGCCATTTGAATCGAGAAGGTAATTTAAGTGCAATTGAAAAACCAACTCCCGCCAGTGCCGACCAAAGCAAATGACCGGCAATGAAAATATTGTAATAACTGATTGCGCCCATTCCCTCTCGCTCCGAAGGTAGCCAAGTCGTAAGGAGAGTTAAGATATTTTTTAGATCATATCCGGGAAAGTAACCCAGCATTTCTTTTAATCCCAAGCCAACGGCCCGTACCGCATCTTCGGTAAATCCATAACCTGCGCCAACGGCTGCCCCTAAAAGTAATCCATCTTCAATACTCGTCGTTTTTCCTAATCTTGTTTTAAATAATAAAAAAACAACAAAACTTATTTTAATCAGCTCTTCCGCCACCGGTCCAACTGTATAAACAGTAATGTGAGAACCAATAAATCTGACAACAATACCTTGTATTAAAAAATTCCCCAAAACAGCCGCCGTTGCACCGACAGCAAATGTCTGTACCAACTCTTTTATACTTACGGTTTTGTTACGACAGACTAGATAAAGCTGTCCCATAACAATTAAATGATAAATTAAAATCATTATCATCTTTTTTTAGCTACTTTAAGTTGCAGTTGTTGCCACATCAGCAAAACAACTACATTTCCAACTAATAATAAGAGACTGGCAAAAATAGGTGCACTGGCATCAAACGTCAGTGAATAAGTACCCGGAAGAAGACGAATCATCGTATATATAAATACCAAACTACTTATCATATGTAAAATTGCTCCCAAAATTAATAATAATTTATTTTTTATAAAAAAACAAAGTAAAGAAATACTAATAAAAATTCCCAATAATATAACCAAAAAATTTCCTTGCAAGATTAACTGCCACCCTGTTTGCCCACCTGGAATCCAGGGAAGAAAAAATAAAATAAGAATAGAAAGATCTATCCCCAAAGCCGTCTTACAAAGTCGATTGAGCTTCTCCTTATGATAAGAAAAATAAAATGTTTTAAGAACCCAAAAAGAAGTTATTCCCCAAATTATCCAAAAAAAAATATATTCCATAATTTTATTTTAAAGATGCGGCGGCATTAATAAAACTTGCCGCTGTTTTACCTTTTCCTTCAGGTAATACAGCCGCAGTTGCTCCAACTATTCTTTCCCAAGCTGATTTATCACTATCTTCTACGGCGTGAGAAATTCCACTTCCAACTTCTCCCCATCTCCCTCCAAATTCACCCAACTGATCAATATAATCTCCAAATGAAGCTTTACCACTTGTGAATTTTTCTCTTTCATCAGGATTAATTAACCCAGCACCCGGCAAACCAACTCCCGCTGCCGAACCAGCTGCACCATACAACCAACCAAGATTCCGTTGTAATAAATCCCATTTATTATATTTACCCAATAAATCTCTCATCGCCATACACATACATGAATTCACCGACTGCCCAGGCATTCTTTTACTCTTTTTAAAACAATTATCCATCCGTTTGAAACAATCATCAAACGGTTTAGTATCTCCAAATACAAAAAACCAACCACAATACGCACATGATCCTCCATACCGTGGAGCTCCATTAACCCCCGAAACAATACTTAAAACTATCATAAGGAATATTATTGTTAAAAATATTTTTTTCATAGTTTAATTATTTTTGCATCTACTGGTAAATTAAATAATTTTTTTGAATCGCCTTGCACTTCAAAAATTTCATTCAAAAATGTTTGACTACTTGAAATCACATAAAGACGATTCCCGACCTGATAAAATTTATTGACATCTGTCACCGGCGTATTAATCCAATCAAACCCATCAAAGCGATAGACTCCAAACATTCCACCCACATACAACACTCCATCTTTATCAAATAAAGTATCAATTACACCCATGTCTGCATTATTCAATAGATTCCAACCACTATCTGACAGGCGATATACCCCGGCGTCAGTGGCCACATAAAGATTTTCCTGAAAAATAAGAAAATTTCTTGCTTTACCAACAATTTTTTCATCCATTTTGTATTTTTCGTTATCAGAAAAAATGCCCTTCCAGCCCCCAACAAAAATATTATTTTTATAAGAAACAACATCAAAGATATCACCTGTAGTTTTATAGTCCGAAATTCGAGTTGACTGATTATTGCTTATTTCTAAAACAGCTGTCTCTGTTGCTACAAATAAACGATCTTCACTCGCGAATAATTTACCTTTTCCATATTTATAAAGTGAAAAAATTTTCGTCCAATTTTTACCATCAAAAATAAATATTCCTTTTTGCGAAATTACATTTAATTTTCCATTTACAATCTTAATCCCAGTTGCTCCTTCTGTCTCTTTAAATGTTGAATTTGGCTGCACCCATTTATCTTTCACCAATGTAAAAACTCCTTTACCTGTAATCACATATAAAGAACTATTAAATTCAATAAAATCTATCACGCTAAACGTTTTAAGCATATCTATTTCTACTTTCCACTCACCATCTATTAAGCGGTACAATCCTCGATCAGCACCAAGATACATCTTACCTCCAAACTGAGTAAGTGCGTTAATATTGCCTGTTGAACGAATAATTTCTTTATTATGTTCAATTAACCTTCCATCTTTCACTATATAAATTCCACCTTCCCCAATTAAATAAAGTGTCCCACCAATTAAAAATGCCTTTTCAAGATTTTTAAATGTTTCTGTTTCTGCTGTAATTAAAGTTTTTGCTGTTAATTTTTCAATAAATTTCGGATTTTGATTTAGAGAAATAAGTTCTTGTGAAGCTTTTTGACTTTGATCTTTCATAACCGTAGTTCTTTCTGTTTTAAGGGGTAAACCAACTGTCCGGTCATAACAATTTGAAGAAGTAATTTCTAACTGACTAAGAATATCTTTACTCTTCTCCAAGTCCTCAATCGTTGGTTTATCTATCATCAAATTAGTAATATCTCCTAATTTATCTTGGGTAAAATTTTTACCTACTAAAGTAGTTACGACTTGATCGCAGATTCTTTCTTCTTCATTAACAATTATTTTTTGTGAACCAATCTCGGCTTTTATTAATCCCTGTTTAAGCCAATTAGATAAAATGTCTTGTGAGTTTTTTTCTTGTTCTGCCTGTTTTTGTTTTGCCGAAATATCATAGCATAAAGGTGTCTCTTCTTGAACAAACGAACAAAGAAAATTTCCTTGTTCATTGGCAATATAGCGGGTTGCTGGAGTAAGATCATCAAGAAAAGAATCAATTCTTTCAAATGACCCAAATTTTCTTTCTACTCTTTTATATTTAGCTGGTTTAGTAGCTTCCAGTGTATCTGAAATTATTATATTATATACCGCATGATAATTTGAATTTTTCTGAAGTTTCTTAGCAGCCGCAATAATGCTTTCTGTATCTGAACCAAGCGCCACCTGTTCTTTAAATTTCTTAATAATATTGAAATTTTGACTACCTTTCTTAAAGGTAATCTTAAAATACAAAATTCCAATTACTATCCCAATAATTATGGAAAAAATAACAAAAAATTTCCCCATAAAATTACTGTACTCCACCAAAAATCATTTGTCAACAAAATTAATTAGGATAGTGGCATTTCTTATACTTCTTGCCACTTCCACAATAACACGGATCATTTCTACCTATTTTATTAGTACTTCTTATTGGATTAGCCGGCATTTGCTCATTTGATTTTACCGATTGTTGCGACGCTTGGTTAAATGTATCAATACCTGAGGCTGACTTAAAAATCATTGGTTTATTTTTTTTCTCTTCGCCCGCCGAAGCCTTGGCGAAGGCGGGTCCTTCCATCTCTACTTTGAATAATCTTCTTGTACTTTCAAAATTAATTTCCCTCACTAATTTTTCAAACATAATAAACGCCTCATTTTTATATTCTACCAATGGATCAAGTTGTGCATACCCCCGTAAATTAATTCCTTCACGCAAATCTTCAATCGCCGTCAAATGCTGAGTCCAAAAAGTATCAATAGTTGAAAGAATAATCATTTTTACAATTCCTTGCCAGTTTTCAACTCCTATTTTTCTTTCTCTTTTTTCAAATTCATTTTTAGTATTTTCAACTAAAAAATTAATTAATTTAATTGTTTCTTTTTTCTTAATCAACTCTCTCATCTGACTTTCCGAAACAGTGACAACCAAATCAATTTCTTTTATAATTCTATTTATTTCTTCCTCATCAAAAAAAACATTTTCATCCACAAAATATTGATTAACTGTTTCCTCTATTTCTTCTTTAATAATTTCAAAAACAACATCTTTAAAATTTTCTTTCGCATTAAGAATTTTTCTGCGCAAAGTATAAATTATTTCTCTTTGTCGATTTAAAACATCATCAAAATCCACTAAATGTTTCCGAATATCAAAGTTAAAACCTTCTACTTTAACTTGTGCTTGCTCAATTGCTTTGGAAACCATGGGATGAGTTAAGGCTTGATCTTCTGGAAAATTAAACATGGTCATTAATTTTGAAATCTGTTCACCACCAAAAATTCTCATCAAGTCATCCTCAAGAGAAACAAAAAATCTTGTCTCTCCCGGATCTCCCTGGCGACCAGCTCTTCCTCGAAGTTGATTATCAATTCTCCTTGATTCATGTCTTTCGGTTCCAATAATATACAATCCACCCAAACTAACAACCTCATCATGCTCTGTTTGCCACTTGTTTTGAGATTTTACATTTGAGCTTTGAGATTCCTTGGTACCACCAAGGATTATATCTACTCCTCGACCCGCCATATTTGTCGCCACCGTAATAGCCATTTTTTTCCCGGCTCCGGCAATAATCTCTGCTTCTTTTTCGTGATTTTTAGCATTTAATAATTCATGAGGAATATTTCTTTTATGTAAAAGCGAGGATAATAATTCATTTTTATCAATTGAAGTTGTCCCCACCAATACTGGCCGACCTTTTTGATATTCCCGAACAATTTCTTCGACCACCGCTTCAAACTTTGCCTTTTCTGTTTTATATATCATATCCGCCCCATCTTTTCTCACCATTGGACTATGGGTTGGAATTATTAAAACATCAGCTTTATAAATTTTATTAAACTCTTCCGCTTCCGTCGCAGCTGTCCCCGTCATTCCGGCTAATTTTTTATACATTCTAAAATAATTTTGAAGAGAAACTGTCGCCAATGTTTTCGACTCTTTTTGAATCGATACATTTTCCTTGGCTTCAATTGCCTGATGAATTCCTTCAGAAAAACGCCGCCCTTCAAGTAATCTTCCAGTAAATTCATCAACAATTATTACTTCATTATTTCTTACAATATAATCCTTATTATTTTTAAACAATGCCTCTGCTTTCAAAGCCGCTTCAATATGAAAAAGTGCTTCAAAATCTTTTTCGTAAATATTATCTACTCCAAGATTCGCTTCAATTTTTTTAATTCCCACTTCCGTCATATTAGCTGTTCTAGATTTTTCATCCACAATATAATCATCTTTAGAATTTAGTGTTTTAGCAATTTGCGCATAACGATAATACTTTGAGATATCATCTTCGTTTGGAGCTGAAATTATATGTGGAGTGCGCGCTTCATCAATTAAAACTGAATCTGCTTCATCAATAATGGCAAAATTAAAATTTCTCTGAACTAACTCCTCTGGATTTTGCGCCATATTATCCCGCAGGTAATCAAAACCAAATTCACTATTTATTCCATATGTCACATCGGCTAAATAAGCTTCTTTACGACTACAATCTTTAAGATGGGTTAAGCGCCAATCTTTATTTTCTTCACTAGAATAGCTCGCATCGAAAATATATGATTTATCAGAAATAATGGCTGAAGTCGTCATTCCAAGAAAATTAAAAAGCTTTCCCATCCACCCAGCATCACGCCGGGCCAAATAATCATTAACTGTCACAAGATGAACTCCCTTTCCAGTTAGAGCATTGAGATATAAAGCTGTAGTTGCCGACAATGTCTTTCCCTCGCCTGTTTTTTGTTCGGCAATCTTTCCTTCATGAAGAGCAATTCCCGCCATAAGTTGCACATCATAATGACGCTCACCTAAAACTCGTCGTGACCCTTCTCGAACCAACGAAAAGGCCTGAGGCAAAATACCGTCAAGACTTTTTCCTTCAACTAGAAGCTTTTTTAACTTCTTTGTTTCTTTAGGAAAATCAGCATCGACAAGCTTTCTCTGTTGCTCTTCTAAATTATTTATTTCTTCAACTTTTTTTCTTATTCTTTCCAGTTCTTTTTGATTAAAGTCGAAGAATTTTTTTATAAATCCAAACATGGGGTTATTTTACAAAATATTCTTGAGGAATAACAAGGATTTTTATAATTGAATAACGATTCACTTCTCTTCCACCACTTGCCTTTTTAAGAACAAAATGTACAACATCTGTCTCTTTTATTTTAGAAAAACCGGTTTTTTCTATTTCATAAGTTTTTACATTAAGCATTTCTGTCTGTGAGTATGTTTCAAAATCCAAAGTATAGTTATCTTTTTCAAGAGAAAGGACTTTAATAAAATAGTCTGTTTTATTAATTTCTGTCACCTTCCCTGACTTCACAATATATTCCTCATCCTGATAAATATAATTTGCTGTAATTGTATTATTAATCATTGGTCCGGTTACAATAATATAATCATCCTTTTCTAGGTCGGAAAGTTTAATTTCTTTTTTAACTGCTCCACTAATTAAATAAATTGTTGATAAAGCATCGTCATACTTAACGTCTAATTTTTGATCATCAATAGTATTAATTGAAATTAATCCATCTTTTATTTCAAGAATCACTCCGGCAATTGCTTTTTCATCACTTTTTTTAAGCTCAGCCACTTTATCAGCAATCTTTTCCTTAAGTTTTTCTATTTGTTTATCAATGGTTGGCTCAAGCGTCGGCGAAGAGCTAGCTGTTGGTGACTGTGCCATTACTGACCTAAAACAAAGAAATAAAATTAAAAAAAATAGTGTTAGATAGCTTTTTTTATTCATTTTTCATCTAAATAATAAACTCGTAATTCTTTTTCTTGGGTACGCAGTAACGGATCTTTTGGATAAACTGCTATTTTAATTATATTTTCTCCTAGCGCCAATGGAAAATCTTCTGAAAATTCAGTTTTACTATTTTTAAAGGCTAAGTTTTTTATTGGAGATTGAATAATAATTAAAGCGTCTTTATTCGCCTTACCTTTTATACTGATCAATTTTTTATTTGTAATGACTTGATTTTCAGGTTGAGTAATTTGAAGATTTTCTGCTTGAGTATTAACAACGGCAACAGTTGGTGTAATATTTGCCACTTGAGCCACTGATTTTGAATTATTTACCTGTTGTTCTTTTAATTTTGAGATCATAAAAAAAGCCACCACAATTCCCAAACTTATCCCCATTAAAATAGCAATTAAGGTTTCTTTTTTCATTAATTAATGATAATAAAAATTTTAACTTATGTCAAACAACACTTATTTCCCTCAGAACAAAGGGGATACGTGATTTGAGATCGTCAATATTGTACCAAGTATTTTTTTCTTCATATAATATGTCAGCTGTTTTTTTTAAAAGATATGAGGCTAAAATAGCCGAAATTAATGAATTATTTTTTGCGTAAAAACTAGTGACTAAACCTGCCAGCAAATCTCCAGTTCCTCCTTTTGTTAATCCTGCATTCCCTCCTTCGACAACATAAGTTTGTTCACCATCCGAAATAATATCAACAATTGCTTTTAATAAAATTACACAATTATATTTTTTTGCACAATTTTCGACTACTTTAATTTTTTCCTCAATTGATAAATCAATAATATCTTTCTTAAAAATTTGCTTAAATTCTTTTTGATGAGGAGTAAGAATTGGCTTTATTTTAAATTTCAAAAGCCAATTTGCATCCATCATCTGTAATGCCCCCGCATCAAAAACAAATCTCTTATTTGGAAATGTTTCAATTAAATATTTTGTAAGTTTATAAGTGTACTCGCCCTCGTCTTTTATATTATTTAATTCCTTCTTACTTACAATATGAAATTTTGATATTTGATTTTTAATATTTGATATTTCTTCTAGTATTCTTCCAGCGC
>CAYZAZ010000016.1:16950-19004 GCA_964476545.1 uncultured Gammaproteobacteria bacterium | reverse complement strand
AATTTAATTATTTAATTTATTAATTCATTGATAAATTTATTAATAAATTGGTAGTATTGGTCGGATTGGTCGGATTTATTTATTGGTCGGATTGGTCGGATTTATTTATTGGTCGGATTGGTCGGATTGGTAATATTTTATATCTTACTCTTCTTCGCAATATTAATTAGTATACCCATTAATCCAAAACAAATCATTAAATTTGATCCTCCATAAGATATAAAAGGCAAGGGCACCCCAGTTAAAGGAATTAAATTTACCATACTCGCTAGATTAAAAATAATTTGCAGATTAAAGAAAGCAAAAATTCCACCAGCAAGCAACTTTCCAAACCGATCTTGCGCATTTAAACCAACCATAAATATTTTATAAAGCAAATAAACAAATAATAAAATTAATAAAAAACTCCCAATAAATCCAATCTCTTCTCCAATAATGGCAAAAATTGAGTCAGTATGAGCTTCGGGTAAAAATAAAAATTTTTGTCGTGATGCGCCAAACCCGGCTCCAAATAACCCACCGTTTGAAAGCGAAATTAAAATTTGATTAATATGATAAGTAATTCCTAAAGGGTCAAGTTGGGGATTAAAAAAAGCAAGTAAACGCTTGAATCGATACGGCGATATTTTAATTAAAAAAAAAGCTCCAAAAAAAGATAGAGGAATAAGACCGATTAAATAATGTAACTCAACGCCAGCTAAAAAATAAATAATAATACTCAAAGAAAAAATTATCATTGCCGTTCCCATATCAGGCTGTAAAAAAATTAAAAACATCAATAAACCCAGCAAAATTATGAAAGAAAAAAAGCGTTTTCTTTCGCGATTAATAAACCACGAGGACAAATAAATAATCGCTGAAAATTTTGCTAATTCCGTTGGTTGTAATCTGAAGAAACCAAGATCCAGCCATCTTCTTGCCCCGCCAACTTTGTGTCCAAGTCCGGGTATTAAAACTAAAAAAAGAAAAAAAATTGAAACCATCATTATCAAAAAGGAAAAATAGTATAACTTGTGATAATCCAATAGAGAAAAGAAAAGAAAGACGCAGATTCCAAGTGCCAACCACATAATTTGAGAACGCACATAGTGAAAACTATTTCCAACCTCGCTAAAACTGCGCACCGACGAAGCTTCAAATACAAAAGCCAATCCAATTAAAGCAAGTAAAATTGGTATCGAAAAAAGCGTCAATGTCAAAGAGATATGAGCAACCTTTCTTTTTATCATTTCTTTTTCTTAACTTCAAATTGAAATAAATCACCCTTTTCTTCAAAATTTTTCCAGACACTATAGCTTGGGGAGGCCGTCGAAAGTAAACAAATAAATCCCTCTTGAGTATTTTTATAAGCAAACTCCACCGCTTTTTTCATATCTTTTGTTTCCAATATCTGTGGTTTATATTTACTTTTTTTGACTAATAATGACTTAATTTTTTGGCCACTTTCCGGAAATAAAATAATATTTTTTATTTTTTCTTCAGCTAAAATTGTAGCTAGTTCTGAAAAATCGTAACCCCGATCTTCCCCCCCTAAAAATATCGTGCCAATTTTTTTTAAAGTTTTTATCGCAAATATCGTTGATTGAGGTGTTGTCGATATCGCATCATCATAAAATATTATTTTTTTATAAGTACCAATTAACTGCAGTCGGTGAGGCAAAGGCCTAAAACTTTTTACTGCCTTAATAATTGTTTCATCATCAATATCAAATATTTTTGCCACCTCAACACAAGCGGCAATATTCTCATGATTGTGCTCCCCAATTAAAGGAATTTCTTTTGCTTTAAAATCAATTCTTTCTTTAAATGGTACCGTCGAACAGTCTAATTTTTGGGCCAATGCTTCTAAGATTTTAAATCGGGGATTATAAAAAAAATAATCAGTTGTTTTTAAATGAGTTGCAATATTCTTTTTCGCTAAATAATAATTTTCTACGTTTCCATGGTAGTTCATATGTTCCGGATATAGATCCAATATCAAGGCAATATGCGGTGAGTATTGAATGTCATCGAGCTGATAACTTGAAAGTTCACAAACAAATAATTCCTCTTTA
>CAYZAZ010000016.1:0-16940 GCA_964476545.1 uncultured Gammaproteobacteria bacterium | reverse complement strand
TAATTTTTCGAAGTAACTCATGAAGCATTGGTTTGCCAATATTCCCAATCAAATGAACTCTTTTACCAGCTTTTTTTAAAATCCAATAGATTAAACTGGCCGAAGTACTTTTCCCTTTTGTCCCAGTTACACCAATTATTTTATTTTGTACATTAGCAAAGAAAATATTAGTTGCGGTCGTATAAGGCACAGTTACTAACTCCTTTGGAATTCCAGGTGTTTTAATTACTAAATCGTAATTTTTTTGCTTTTTTAAATAATCGGCTCCATCAACCATATCGGCAATCCCAATTTTAGCCTTTGGATGAAATTTCTTTAAAAATCTATGAGTTGCTCTCCCCTCTTTTCCATAACCTAGTATTAGAATTTTCTTATATTTCTGAAGATCTTTAATTTTCATAACTATTCGATTAACTTATAATTTGAAATCTATTTTATACTCACCCTTTTTTATTACTAAGCTCAGCGCTTGCCTCACCTCATCTTCCGTCCCCACACAATCAAATGGCTTCATCTTTCCTTGTCCTAATAAATCTTGATAAATAGGAATTAATTTCGAATCTTCAAGCAAATTACTATTAAAAATAGTAATAACTTCTGCTTTTGGAATTAAAGCCGCCAGCATTAAAAAGGTATAAGCACATTTCGCACACTGCCCACACCATTTAACTTTTTGTTTTTGCAATATTCTAAAATTTTTATTACAGCTCGAAAAGTAAGGAAAATATTTTGGATATTGAATAAACTCCTTAAAAATTTCCGTATCGCTCATTTGGCGCATTACCGAGCCAAATTCCACCCCCGGAGTGGTATAGAGCTTTATATAGCTCTGAAACAAATCTTCAAATTCTTTACTCTTGCTCCACTGATGGTTAATCATCTCTCCCAAATATTCAACATTCCCTGAGTCGGCACTTTTTCCATTGGGAATAACGATACTTGAAAAGCCTTCAACGTAAGCTAGTAATAAACTAATGAATGAGTAAATTGCCGTAATCGGCACATGACCATTATAAACTCTTGGTAAATTCAAATCTCCTTTTAACAGCTTTTCATCCATTTCCCGACCGACAATTAAATACGGTATATCGAGAATTTTTAAAACATCTTTTTTTATTTTAATTTCCTCCCCTTTATTAACAAGAATAAAACCAATTACATTTTTCTTTTCTTTTTTTAATTTTTCTCCAGCAACAATTGAGTCTTTTCCTCCACCAATTCCGATTAATATTTTTCCATTAATTCTTTTTGAATCATTCAAGTTTACCGGTTCTAGGCATATCAATTCATTACTTAAAAATAACCTATCAAATTTTTTGTAATTAATATTATTTTTATAAAAAAACTCTCCAAGACCCTTTAAATAAACAGTATTCCAAAATCGCAACTGTTCTTTTGACATCAAATAGGGAAAAATAATTTTCTCTGGGCAGTACATTTTCCAATAACTAATTCCTAAGATTAAATGTAAACTTTCAAGAATTTTATGGAGTAATTTTTGAGGAACTTTATCTGAGATTGCATTGGGTAAGATGATCTTTTCTTCGAATATAACTTCTTTTTCACTAAGTATAAATCTATATTTAAAGCTAATTGTTTTTTTATCTGAATTTATCTCATATGAAGCAAATTCAAAACTCCCAACTTTATTTAACATACTCTTATTATATCGCAAAGCAATCATTAACTTAGAACTTTATAACTTAGAACTTAGAACTTTATAACTTATATCTTATTTCATGAAAGCAATCATTAAACCCACGATTGTAAATATAATAGAAATAAGCCAAGCACGCATCACAATCTTAGGTTCTTCCCAGCCTTTTAACTGTAATAAAAGATGTAAAGGAGCAACTGGGAAAATCTTGCGCTTTAAATATTTTTTTCCCACCAATTGAATTAAGGAACTAGCAATCTCAACAACAAAAACTCCTCCAATAATCGGTAAAGCAAAAGACTTTCCCAAAACTAAGCCAACCACAGCAAAACTAGCACCAAAAGATAAAGCTCCAGTATCACCCAAAATAATTCTTGCTGGGTAAATATTAAAATACAAAAAAGCTAGTAATCCACCCAGCCAGACCGCAATAAAAACAGCTGTCGGTACATCCAAAAATGTTTGCGCAATCGCCCAAAAGCCAGCCAAAGCAATCATTAAAACTCCACTTGCCAGTCCATCTAATCCATCGGTAATATTTACAGCATTAGCGAAGGCAACAATGACAAAAGTAGCAAAAGGCAAATAAAAAAAAGAAAGATCATATACTCCAAAAAAAGGGACGTGAATAATACTAATTTTAAGTTCAGTAATCAACCACCAAGAAATTACCCCAGCTAGAATTATTTCTATTATCAGCTTATGTCTTAACCGCAATCCAAAAAAATCTTTTTTCTCTAACACAAAAATTTTACTCAAATCATCATATACCCCCAAAAAAGCAAAGCCAATAAAGGTAAAAAGAATTATCTTAATTTCCGACATAATTGAGGGATAATTAGTACTGATATGTTTGTCAAATACAATAAAAAGCAAAATAAAAAAAATAAAGAGAAAAACTGTGGTTAAAACTACCAAGATTCCTCCACCAATCGGAACACCTGCTTTATGTTGATGAAATTTATCAAAGATTGGCGTTGGCTTATTAAAAGCATCCTTTGTCTCCTGATGCTGTCTTTGAAATTTAAGTTTATATAAAAAATTAATAAAAGGAACAATTAAAGTCAGATTAAAAAGAAAAGCAATCACTGTTGCAAATAAATAAATTGCCATAGTTTATCAATCTCAAAACTCAAATCTTAAATGTTAAAACTAATTAATATCTTAGGAATAAATATAGTGCACGCAATAACAAAAGCCCCTATTGCAAAAATAAGCATGGCTCCAGCTGAAATATCTTTCGCCAAACCAATATCCGGCCTTTTCTTAAGATCAATCGCATCATTTGTTTCCTCAAGTGCCGTATTAATTGTTTCAATTGTCAAACCCACAAAAATTAAATTAAGAATTACTAAAAATTCAAAATAAGATATTTGAAAGTAAAATCCACCAGAAAGTGCTAAAAAAGATAAAATCAAATGAATTCGATAATTTGGCTGAGTTTGCAAAGCCCAAACTAACCCGCGTAAAGCATTTCTAAATGAAATCGTATGTTTTTTTATCATAATAATTTATTTATTACCATGGCTAATTTTTCACTGTCATGTCGCAAAATACTTCGAAAAAGTTTGTCGGATTTATCTTTTGATATCTCACTTCTATCAATTAAATCTTCACGAATTACTTGATAACTTTCTTCTTTGATATCGTCTTCCACTTTTTTTTCTCCGTGATCCTCATACCATTTTAAGATATTTTGAGGAATTGTTCCATTGTTGATAATAATATAGTCGATTTTTCTCCCAATATAATTTTCTAAATCTCGCACATGGTCTTTTGCTTTATAATTTGGTGTTTGGCCTAATTTGGTCATTAAATTTAAAACATAAATTATTTTTCCTTTACTTTTTGCTAATGTTTCTTTAATTTTATTGACTAAAAAAATTGGAACAATACTTGTATAAATATCGCCCGGTCCAATTATTAAATATTCTGCCTCAGTAATCTTGTTAATTGCTTGAGGATTAGGCTGTGCCTCTGGCTGAAGATAGGTTTTTTTTATTCGACTCTTTGTTTGAAAATTACTATCAATAAATTTTTCTCCTTTTAAAAATTTTCCATCCTCGTACTCGACGCAAATATCTGCATGATCATATGTGACTGGCACAACTTCTCCTTTAGTTTTCAAAACAAAACTGGCCGTCTCAATTACTTCATGATAATTAGCTGAACATTTTTGTAAAGCAGATAAAAAAATATTACCAAAATTATGACCACTCAAATCACCATTTTCAAAACGATACAAAAAAAGTTTTCTCCATAAAAGCGGTGCTTCAGAAAGAGCAACAAGGCATTGACGCAAATCTCCTGGAGGTAAAACACCTAATTGGTCTCTTAATCTACCCGTTGACCCACCAGAATCCATCATTGTCACAATGGCTGATAAGTCAATTTCATATTTTTTTAAACCAGAAAGAACAACATAGCTACCCGTACCGCCACCTAACACTGTAATCTGTTTCATAACATGTAACTTAGAACTTTATAACTTAGAACTAAAAAATAAACTGTTCATCTTCTATATCTTTTCTCACCACTTCTCCGGGACCAATCATACTTTTTTTTCCAATTTTCACTCCGGGTAATAATGACACATTCACTCCAATTTTTGCTCCAACTCCAATAATGGCTCCTAATTTAGACAACTGACTATCCATTTTAACTCCTTTAACATCTGAGCTCGGACTTTTAGCATCAAATCGATAATTAGCTGTTACTGCGCCCGCCCCAAAACTCACCCCATCGGCCAAAACCGAATCCCCAATATAATTGCGATGTAACATAATATTTTTACCTAAATACGATCGAGTCACTTCACTGTAGCCACCAACAACTGTCTGCTCACCAATCATACTGTTAATTACCATGGCATAACTTCCAATTATAGAATTTTTCCCAATATAAGTCGGTCCAACAATCTTTGCCTGATTCATAATTTTTACCCCATCTTCTATATAAACTTCACCCTCAATAAGTGCTGTTTTATCAATTTCCACATTATTACCCTGATAAGTTTTTATGTTTTTCAAAAAATAATCTTTCATTAACAGTACATGCCAAGGATATTTCAAGTAGTACCAACTATTTTCATAAAAAAGCATTTTTAGGACTTTACCGTTCTTAATATACTGCGAAACTGCTTTTTCCAACCATTCATCTGAATCGACATTTAACTGATTAATAACAACAACCAATTCTTCAATGGCTCGAAAATAGTAGACATTCATGTTTACGTTATGAGACGGCATATTTTCTTCGCCTGGCTTTTCAATAATCTCTTTAATTACATCACCTTCAGAAACAAAATAACCCATGGGTAAATACTTTTCTATTTTTTTAGCCACCGCATAACCATCGACTTGTTCCAATTCTTTTTTGCTAATAATTAATGAAAATAAATCTTCATCAAACAAATCATTATTATTAACAACAATTGTTTCTCCAAAAATACTATTTACAGATAAAATTGCACCCGCCTGACCTGGTTTTATTTGTTTATAAACACCAACATTTTTATACTGACTAAGTATTTTTGCAATAAAATCAAAGTTTGATTCATTGACAACGACGTGTATTTTCTCCGCTAAATTTATTAACTTCTCAACTTGATGAATAATCAGCGATTTACTTAAAAATAAAAAGGTAGTTTTATCAGTTAATGGCCAAAAACGGTTACTAACTCCACCTGCCAACAAAATAATATTTTTTATTTTCATATATTTATTTTAAACCTTTTTAATCTCACCACCAATAGATTTTACTTTTTCTACAAAATTCTCATAACCCCGCTCAAGTATTGAAGCTCCAGAAACAACCGATTCACCTTGCGCCATCAAAGCGGCAATAGCTAAAGTTGCTCCAGCTCGTAAATCAGATATTTGAACCGCCCCTCCATGAAGGTTTTTTGGACCATATATTTTAATTGCTTGTTTATATTCTTTATTAAAATCAAAATTAAAATAATAATATTTCGTGGGATTTTCTACTTTTAAATCCACATATTCTATTTTTGCTCCTAATTTACGAAGTTCTTCCACATAAGCAAATCGATTTTCAAACATCCGTTCTTTGATAATGGTACTTCCTTGCGCCTGAGTCATCAAAACAGCCCAGGCTGGTTGCCAATCGGTCATAAATCCAGGGTGAGGCATTGTCTCAATATTGGTCTGCTTCAAGGGCTTAACATATTTAAACTTCCAAGTTTCATTATTTATTTTTTCAACTTGCCCACCAGCTCCTTTAATTTTTTCAATAAATGTTTTTATACTTTTTTCTTCAATTGGTCCAATCGTCACTTCGCCTTTTGTGGCCAAAGCCATTGCAATATAGGTCGCGGCTTCATTCCGATCGCTTTTAATAAAAAAAGGCTTATTTTGTTTTAATTTCTGTGTTGGTTTAATAATAATCGTGTTCTCATCTTTTTCAATTTTCGCGCCATTCATATTCAAAAAAGTAATAAACTCATCAATTTCTGGCTCCTGAGCCGCATTTTCAATCACTACCCTTTCTTTACAAAAAAGAGATAACATAATTAGAAGTTCTGTCCCCGTATGACTTGGTTTTGCAAAAAATACTTTACCATCTATTTTTTTATCTATTGAAGCAGAATAATAACCAGTCTTTGAATCATAATTCACAATAACACCTAAATCTTCCATTGCTTTAACAATACGATCAATTGAACGCGCGCCTAAGCGACAACCCCCGGGGTTGGGAATAAAACATTTTCCAAATTTATGAAGTAAAGGAGCAAAAAACATAAAAGAAACCCGAATTTTTGAAGCATAAAGAAGGTCAATTCTATTTTTATTTAAATTTTTTCCGTCAATCAATAATGTGTTCTCTTTATCAAACTCCACTTTTCCTCCAATTTGCTCAATTAAATGTAAAAGTTCTAAAACATCATTAATACGAGGAATATTTTTTAAAATCACTGGCCCTTCAAAAAGTAAGGCGGCAATAATGGTTTTTAAGGCCACATTCTTCGCTCCAGAAAGTTTTATCTCTCCTTTTAGCTTCTTCCCGCCATTGATTATATAAGCATCCTCCATAAAATTAAACAATAATTACTTCCTCTTCCAACTCTATCCCATATTTCTCTTTAACTTTTTGTTTAACAATATTCAATAATTTTTTAAGATCTTGAGGATTGCTTTCTTTACCACTTTTATTAATTATAAAATTTCCGTGAGCATTTGAAATAGTAAAATCTCCAATTGTTAGTCCTTTTAAATTTAACTTATCAATAATATAACCGACTGATTCTGTGGGCAAGTTTAAGCGCTCTTTATCAATCACTGATATATTTCTAAAAAAACAACCACAAGAAGCCACGCCAGTTGGCTGGGTTTTTAAGCGATATTGAATTGCTTCTTTAGCTCTTTTTCTTAATACTTCAGGATTTTTTTTAGCAAATCGTAAAACTACATTGACTAATATTTCTTTTGTATGATGTAATATGCTGTAATCATAATCAAATTTAAAATATTCCTTCTTAACTTCTTTAAAATTTCCCTGCCGATCAAGTAGTAATGCGCCCACAACTAAATCGCTAAAATATCTTAAAGGCTTCGTCCATTTGGCATTCATATAAATTGCCCCTCCAATTGTTCCCGGTAAACCTTTCTGATACTCAAGTCCTCCAAGCCCTTCTTCAATTGTTTCCTCCACCAAAAGGGGAGTCAGGTACCCCGAAGAGACGCGATAATCAACCGTCGTTGGTGTTTCTTTTACTTTTTCTTTTGCTGTATATAAATTCCTAATTACTAACCCCTCAATTTTTGACTGAGTTACGGCAATATTTGACCCTCCGCCGAGAATAAAAATCGGTAACTTCAATTCACCAGAAACTTGAATTGCTTTTTGAAGATCTTCTTTAGTTTTAGATTCAAAATAATACTCGGCCACTGTCTTTGTCCGCAGGCTAAGATAAGGAAATAAGTCCTTATTTTCAAAAACCCTAGCTGTTCCCAGAATTTCCTTCAGTCGAGCGATTTTTGAATTTTGATTTGTTGTTTTGTCTTCCGATTTGGAAAATTTGAGTTTTAACATTTAAGTTTTGAGATTACCTCAATTATATCATTTTCTATCTTATACACGTCGCCTGCCCCCATGGTAATAATTACATCACCCGGCCTCAAAAATAACTCTAGCTGAGCAATAATTGCTTGATTATTTTCAACTGCAATGACTTCTTTTTTATTGGCCTTTTCTGCAATATTTTTTGAAGTAACTGTAAACTGTTCTTTATTCTCTCTGGCCGAAGCAAAAATAGGTAAAATAAAACTATAGTCCGCCAAACTTAAAACTTGAGCAAAATCAGATAACAATGCTTGAGTCCGAGAAAATGTATGAGGTTGAAAAATAACAATTATCCGACTTTTAGGAAAACGATCACGCGAGGCCAAAATTGTCGCTTTTATTTCATTGGGATGATGACCATAATCATCATATAATTCAATTCCATTTGCAGAAAATCTTTTTTCAAATCTCCGTTTAGCACCAGTAAAACCCTTAATAGCATTTTTAATTTCTTCCACTCCAAATCCAAGATTTAAAAGCATCAAAATCACTCCCGCCGCATTTGAGATATTCTTTTCCCCAAATAAAGATATTTGAAATTTACCCAAGTCATTCCGGCGATGTCCTGAGCTTGACCTCCGATTCGGAGGTCTTGCCGAAGGACTTGTCCGGAATCGTTGTTTATTAACTACGATTCTGGAGTCGTCGCCTTGGCTCCTCCCCAGAATGACGTTAACTAATAAATAAAACTCCGAGTTTTCCTTACTAACTTGATTATTAAAAATCCTCAAATCTGCCTCCTGACT
The DNA here is from genome assembly GCA_964476545.1 of uncultured Gammaproteobacteria bacterium. Classification (GTDB taxonomy): domain Bacteria; phylum Patescibacteriota; class Microgenomatia; order UBA1406; family GWC2-37-13; genus CAYZAZ01. The sequence goes on along the minus strand of CAYZAZ010000016.1, from coordinate 8,456 downwards.
ATATCCGTAGGTTAAATAGCTCTCCCTCGGGAGTTTCCCCGCCACTTCCATCAAATTCTTATCATCTACACAAAAAACTAAATGTATTTTTTTGTCATGCTGAACTTGTTTCAGCATCTGAGTAAAAAACTTCAAAAAAGCCACTTTCGTCTCCTCAATATTCTTATAAACGTCGGGGTGATCAAAATCAATATTCGTGGCCAAAATATGGGTTGGATTTAGAAATTGAAATTTTGGTGTTTTATCACCCGGTGGATTCATACCGTATTCATCCGCTTCCACAACAAAAAAATCCTTACTTTCATATTCGCCCGCTGAAAACTCATTAAATGACGCTGAACCAACAAAATAACTCGGCTTCGCCCCTAATTTCTTTAAAGCATAAGCAAGTAGTGAGGTCGTTGTCGTCTTGCCATGACAACCACAAATGGCAATACTATTTTTAAATAAACGAGTTAATTCGCCCAGTACTTGTGCCTGATGAAGAACTTTAATCCCTCTTTTTTTTGTCTCAACAACTAATGGATTATTTATCCCATTATGCGCCGCCGAAAAAATCACCAAATCTATTTCTGAAGTTAATAATGAAGTTTCAAATCCCTTAAAGACCGTAATTTTATTTTCTTTTAAACTGCTATCTGTCATGTACTCTTCTTCCAGATCAGTACCAGCGACATTATTGCCCATTTTCTTCAAAATTATAGCTAAATTAGCCATCCCCACTCCCTTTATACCTAGAATAAAGACATTTTTCGCTTGCAACATACCTAAATTATATACCCGTCTTACACTGGTTTGCAACCCATCGGGTTGTCAAAGCAGTTTAGAGGGGTATATACTCGAGCAAATTCATTTGCGAGTGGTATACCCTATCTGACCGAAAAAGCCACAAAAAACCTAACCCACATTCCTTATATAATCCTCCCTTATCTTCTTAAGAAATCATAATAAAACTAAACATTTCTTCTAAATCTACCCTGTGATTAATCTTCCCATGCCGAAAAGAAAAAAATCGACTATTATCACAGTAAGTACAAAAGGGGAAATAATCAATATTTTCTTTCTTAACGCCATTATCTACAAGAAGTAAATAATTAAGCAGTAATAAATTTAAGTGCCTTTTTCCTTTAATGACTTTAAAAATCTTGTCTGAATATTTTTCTAATTCATCTAAAAACTGAAAATATCTGTCTTCATCCACGTCATAACAACACTGTCCAATCCCGGGCCCAATCGCCACCTGAATATTTTCTTTTTTTGCTCCCGCACCAATCATTTCATTAACCATTTTAACAACCATTTGTTTTAATGACCCTCGCCAACCTTGATGCGAGACACCAATTAGCCCTTGTTTTTTATCACAAAAAATTATGGGTAAACAGTCGGCTGTTCTTACAGCTAAAACCGCATTTTTCTGATCAGTAATCACTCCATCGGTATCTTCAATTTTCAAAAAATCCTCATTACTTTGCGGTCGAATAAACTCAATATTTGTCGAGTGAATTTGATCCAAAACAACTAAATTTTTAAAGTCAATTTCATTTTCTCGCAAAAAAGAAAAAATATTTTCTACTTTTGCCCCATCTTTGAGTTGTCTTGTCGAAAAACCAGCAAAAAACTGATCATCATTAATTAAGGAAGAAGAAAATATTTTAAGATCAGTGTCGTAACTAATCATATATTTAATAATCAAATACTACCAATCCGACAAATACTACCAATACTATAAACCCGCCTGCAAACGCTATGCGTTAAGCATTGCGGGCAGGCAACTCAGATCTAATTATCTTCTCAACTAGATAAAAAGATTTAAGATATGGATTTGACATTTAACATTTAAGTTTTGAGTTTGAGCGAAAGCGCCAATTTTACGGCTTCCCTCTCATCCCACGGCCATTCTTTTTTGCCCCGACACAAACTTTTTTCATGCCCCTTCCCGGTTAATATTACTAGATCTCCTTTTTTTGCCAAAGAAATCGCTTTATTAATCGCCTCCTGCCGATCAACAATAATTGAGTAGGTTTTCAGACTTCGATGTATTAATACATCGAAGTTTAATTTTCTAAATCCATTTTTTTCTAACCCCAAGGCGATTGAGTAACAAATTTGATTTACATCCTCCACTCGATAATCTTCCTCAGTTAAAATAACTATGTCGGCAAATTTTCCACTCGCCTCACCCATCAAAGGTCTTTTAGTCACATCCCGCAGTCCCGCCGAACCAAAAACATGAATAAGTCTTCCACCAGAAGATAAATATAATTTTCTGACACTCTCCAATACTTTCTCAATAGCATTGGGTGTATGGGCAAAATCAATAATAACCTTAAAATCTTTATCATAGACAGTTTCTAGCCGCCCTGTAGGTAATGTAAATGATTGCATGGCTGATAATATTTTCTCATCGCTTAATCCTAGTTGGTAACAGACAGCATATCCCGCCGAATAATTGTATTGATTATATTCAGTAATCTTGTCATTCTGGCTTGCCCAGAATCGTTGTTTGATTCTGGAGTCGTCACTTCGTTCCTCCCCAGAATGACGCAATCCGTACGTTTTAACAATTGTCTGCCAACTAGCGGATTGAGCTTTAAGCTTTAAGCTTTGAGCTATATATTTATACGATTCATCATCTTCATTCACAATCACCACCTTAGCTTTTTTTAATAACTTTAACTTTGTATTTAAATATTCTTGATATGATTGGTGATAGTCGAGATGTTCATGCGTCACATTGGTCAAAACGCCAATTTCATAGTTTATTCCCCAAACTCGATTTTGATCTAAAGAATGCGAGGTCGTCTCTAAAACGAAATATTCATCTCCATGATCTACCGCCTGTCTAATTGCTTTCTGAATAAAAAAAGAATCAGGTGTTGTCACATGAAAACCAGTATCAGATATTTTACCGGCAATTTTTGCATAAACTGAAGAAATCAAAGAGACTTTATAACCAGAACTTTCCAAAATGTGATGAATTAAATGTGTTGTTGTTGTCTTACCATCTGTCCCTGTAATTCCAATCACTTTTATTTTCCGACTAGGAAAGCCGTATAAAATATTGGCCAATACTGCTTGGAAAAGATGATAAAAATTCTTTATTTGCTGAATATATCTTTTCATAAAATTACAAAAACTAAATTCCCCTAACTACTCACTACTACCTACTAACGACAACCTAACTTAGCTGTCCGGAGCAATATTATAATACAATATTAGTTCCTTGGCGATTTCAAAAAATAAAGGCGCCGCTGTCTCTGAGCCCCATTGAGAAGATTTTGGCTCTCTCAAAATCACTAAAACAATAAATTTCGGTTTATCCACTGGCGCAAAACCAATAAATGAAGCATTGGTTTTGGTAGCATCATAATGACCGGCAATTGGGATTTGGGCCGTTCCAGTTTTCCCGCCAATTTTATATCCTTTTGGTTTCGCCCATCTAGAATCCCCATTATCCACAGTCGAAACAAGCATTTGCTTAATTATCTTAGAAGTGTTGGAACTAATAATATTATCAATAACTTTCGGTTGGATAATCTGTTCTTTATCATCTGTTTTAATTTTCAAAACAGTGTGCGGAACAAGTAATTTTCCTCCATTGATTAACGCCGCAAACGCCCTTATCATTTGAATTGGCGTCACCGCAATTCCCTGACCAAATGTAACAGTTGAGAAATCTATCGGATAAAAACTACTTTTAGACTTTAATAATCCTTCCACTTCCCCCTGCAAATCAATATTTGTTAGTTGTCCAAAACCAAATCTCTCAAGGTAGTTATATAATTTATTTTTGCCAAGTTTTTCCCCAATATAAACCATACCCACATTCGATGATTTTTCTAAAATTCGTGTCATAGTAATTTTCCCCTCATACTGATTATTCCAGGTGCGAATTGTATATTCTCCGGCCGTCACTGGCCCAGTTTCATTATAAATTTCGTTTGCTTTAATTGCTTTTTCTTCAATGCCCGCCGCCATAACTAAGGGTTTAAAAATTGAACCTGGTTCCCATGAATTGGAAATAGCCAAATTCTTATAATCATTTTCCGTAAATTTATAATATTCATCGGGAGAAAAATCGGGGAGACAGTCCATTCCTAAAATTTCCATTGTCATTGGATCAGCAACTATTACACAACCTTCTTCCGCTTGATACTGCTCTAATCCAGATTTTAATTTATTTTTTACAATCTGTTGCACTGATTTATCTACTGTCAAAATAAAGTCTCGCCCATTTTCCGGATCAATATTAACCTGAGTTCCAAAATAAATTGGCCGACCAAGCAAATCTCTTTCAGATTTTAAAAGTCCCGGCAGTCCAGCCAAATCTTTATCATAAAAACCTTCAATTCCAAAATAACCAATATCTTCCCCATTTATATTTTTTCCTACAAAACCCGTTAAATGTGCTGATAAAGATGATTCGGGATAGTACCGCCGATTTTCATCCTGAAAACCAACCCCTTTAATATTTAAGCTTAATATTTTTTCTTTCTCTTCTTTATTTATCCCCGATCTAAATGAAATCCAAGTTTTATTTGAATCAATTACCGCTTCTATTGAGGCTTCCTCCACTTTTAAAACTTCAGCCAATTTACGAATCAACTTATCTTTCTCATCAATTAGTTTAGGTTCAAAGTATGCTAGATAAGTTGTCTGATTCACAACCAGTGGTTGATTATTTCTATCAAAAATTCTCCCCCTCTCTGGATATATTTTTTTTGTTCTTAAGTAATCACCTAAAAAATTGGAAGGATCAACTAACTGAATATAAAATAACTTCACAACTATCAAAGTAAAACAGAATATAAAAAAAACCATCAATAATTTCAGTTTTGTAGATTTAACGATTGAGAGCATAGGGCATTCTATTGAGAACTATCGGTGCTGTTTTTCCTGTAAAATTTAAGACTGCGGCCATTGAAGCCGTATACTTTAGTGACTCTACCTCAAATACTTTTTTTTCCAAATCAATATTTTCCTGATGGATTTTTTTTATTTCAGATTCATATTTATTCATTTCATCGCTAAGTTTTAACCCACCAACAAAAACATAAATATTACCAATAATTAAAAAAAAGAAGATTACCCAAATTATTTTACTAAAATGCTTCATATTTTCCCTTTCTTCTAACTACTAACTACTTACATATAATTCTCAACTTCGCCGACCTCTCAAATCGCAACATCCGGCTTCCTTTGACAACCTTCTTATTTACTTGTCTTAAATTATTTTCTCGAACAAATTTCTTGACAATTCTATCTTCCAAAGAATGAAAAGTAATAATTGCCACTTGTCCATCTTTTTTTAAAATATTAATCGCTCCTGATAAACCTTTTTTTAGACTTTCCAACTCATCATTTGTTTCTATTCTCAATGCTTGAAAAATCCGACTATACACTTTTTCATCTTTTATTACCTTATTAATTGCCAAAATTAAATCACCAACTGTCATAATTTTTTTTACCCGACGTGCATCAATAATACTTTGGGCAATTGGCCAAGAATCAAGTTCTTCAGAATATTTTGAAAAAATTTCATACAACTGATCTTTTGAATAACTATTGATAATTTCCCCTGCTGTCACACCTTCTCCATCTAATCTCATGTCTAAACCTTCAGTTAACTTCTTATAAGAAAATCCCTTGCCTGATTCATTTAGCTGTCTCATCGACAAACCAAGGTCAAATAATATACCATCAACCGGATAAAAATTATTTTCTTTAGCGATCTTTTCAATATCCTTAAAATTCCCATGAATCAAATTAATTCCATCAGCACTTTTGACATTTAAGTTTTGACATTTGACTTGATTGAAATCAGCATCAATTGCCAATACTTTTCCACCTTTTTTACTGATTTCAATCGTGTGTCCCCCTTCGCCAAAAGTAGCGTCAATATATAAACCATTTGGTTTAATTTTTAACGCTTCAATTGTTTCTTTTAAAAGTACTGGTGTGTGCATATTTATTCCATTTCTCCAAATTCCATATCTCAAAATGATCACCGACTCCAATAATAATTATTTTTTCTTTCAGCCCAGCATAATTTAATAAATTTTTTGGGACAACAAATCTCCCTTGTTCGTCAATTTCAAGATATGCTAAAGCCGAAAAAATTGAACGTCTTTGTTCAAGATCACCGGGTTGCAACAAAGATGGATTTAATAATTCTGAAGCTCTTTTTTCCCAATCGGCTCGATCAAAACCAGATAAACAATTATCAAAACCTTTTGTCAAAATAAAGCTGTTTCCTTTAAGAAGTTCTCTTACTTTTTTTGGCAAAAGTAAACGCCCCGTACCTGAGAAGTTTATTTGATATTCACCAAAAAACACCATATTCATTAATTACACACCATTTTCCTCCCTATGTCAAGGGGCAAATCAGAATCGATAACACTTAAACTATTTTTTCTATGTCATTGCGACCCCGACTAAGTCGGGGGAAGCAATCTTAATAAGATCGCCACGTCGCTACTTCTGCCGAAGGCATCCCTTCGGGACTCGCGATGACAAAGTTTTACTAAACCTGAATGGTTACAATTTATGTTATTATTAGATTAAATCCATGAAGAAATTTCTCAACAAAACTACTCAATTAATCTTCGCTCAACAAGGAGGAATGTTTTCCTCAGCCTTTATTTTAGCCACCATGATTGTTCTCTCTAGACTATTTGGTTTTTTACGCTATCGCATACTCGCTGGATATTTTAATAAAAGTCAGCTCGATATTTTTTTTGCTTCCTTTCGAATTCCAGATTTAGTTTTTGAAATACTTATTACCGGCGCATTTACATCTTCATTTATTCCAATTTTTATTCGCTATCAAAAAAATAAAAAAGACTTAGAAGAAAATATTTCTTCTATCTTCAATTTAATAACTATTTTTTTATTCTTTTTTATATTAATAATCTTTTTTTTATTACCTTTTATAATTCCCTTAATTACTCCAGGATTTGACAGTCAAAAAATTGAACAAATTGTCCTTTTCTCTCAAATGCTCCTCATTGGCCAACTTCCTTTCTTAGTTTTCGGTAATTTTCTCACTGGTATTGCTCAGGCTAATAAAACTTTTTTTATTACCTCAATTGCCCCAGTGATTTATAACATTGTAGTTATTATTATTACTTATTTTTTTGCAAATCAATTTGGTTTAATTGCCCCAATAATTGGTATTATTATCGGTGCTTTTCTCTTTTTTCTTATTCAATTGCCGATCCTTATTAATTTGCGTTTCGACTACTTATTTATAATTAAAATTGGGCAAGGAGTTAAAGATTTTTTTAGAATTGTCATTCCTCGAATCTTAACGGTCATCTTTACTCAGATCGATGCCACCGTTGACTTATCTCTTGCAACCTTACTTGGAGTTGGTTCATATACTATTTTTTATTTTGCCCAACACCTACAACTGCTACCGGTTTCTGTTATTGGTATTGCCTTTGGCCAAGCTTCACTTCCTTATTTATCTGAACTTTATGAGGCCAAGAAAATGGATGAATTTAAAAAAATTATTATTGATTCAATTTTGAATTTATTATTTTTAACAATTCCTATTATGGGTTTTTTTATTTTTGCCCGAACACCATTAGTAAGACTTTTTTTCGGCGGCCAAAAATTTGATTGGGACGCCACCGTCAACACTGCCATTACCCTATCTTATTTTTCTCTTTCTTTACCTTTTCACTCCATTTACTATTTTATTACCCGCTGTTTTTACGCATTACATGATAGTAAAACTCCTTTTTTTATTAGTGTCTTTGCCATAGCTGTTAATACTCTTTTTAGTCTTGCCTTTATTTTATATTTTCATTTCCCGGTCTGGTCACTGGCCATATCATTTTCCATTTCTGTCATATTAAATGTATTAATTCTTTTGCTTATTTTAAATAAAAAACTTGCGGGTATTAATCTGCAATCTTTTATCGTCGAGACCACAAAAATAACTTCCATTGCTATTCTATCTTCAGTTATCGCCTATCTCTCAATTAAATTAATGGATGGATTAATTTTTGATACTAGTCGGACAATTAATTTATTTCTACTCCTTGCCATTTCTGGATTAATATATTTAAGTCTTTATTTATTTCTTGCCTGGTTTTTAAATTTAAAAGAATTTTATTTAATTGGGAAACTATTACTAAAAATGAAACAATATCAAAAAAAGTTAGAAGAAGTTTATTCAAATCATGAATAATCAATCCCAACAAAAACAAGAAGCCGTCGAAACAATTCAAAGAAAACTTCTTGGACGAAAATTAAATTATAAAGAAATTTATAATTTAATGGATCAAATATCCCATCACCGATTAAGCAATATTCTTACTACTTACTTTGTTGCCGCCTCATTTAAAGAAGGGTTTTCTACCAATGAGCTATTTTATCTAACTAAAGCCATGGTCGAAACAGGCACAAAATTAAATTTCGAAGGCATCGTCGCTGATAAACATTCCATT
>CAYZAZ010000015.1:9727-19446 GCA_964476545.1 uncultured Gammaproteobacteria bacterium | reverse complement strand
TCTTTATCCACAGGCAGAATACCTAAGTTCATACTGGCCGCGACTAAATACTTCCTCACAAGGTTTCATCGATTGGTCATGGGGTTTAAAAGATATTGAATTATTTATTTGTGCATTTGATGACCCATATAAAGGTGCAACAACTACAGTAAATGGGAAAGTTATTAGACTAAAGAAATGTTTAACATATACAGGAGATGGTATATTCCATCCTTTTCAAAAAGGTCTTGTATATAGAGTTTTCAATGAAGCTTTGTATATCGCAACCGAACAAGGAAGTTTAATAGTACAGGAGGTTAAAGATGGAAAAAACTTGCCTTTAAATAAAGATTCCTTGTTAGGAATGCGGCTTTATACTCCATCAAATTTGCTAGAGAATGCAAAAATTTTTCGTGCTTACTATTCGCCTCTGGCCTGATTAAAAAATATGAAAAAGTACCAAATTGGCAATTATCATTTAAAACAATTTCAAACGCCGTATTTTAGTACAATGACCTTTGATTCATTTCTCACCAGAAATAACTGTTTTATACCAAATACTGAAGTCATGGATATCGGCGCAGGAGCGGGTGCAAATATATTCTATTTTGCAAAAAAGCATAAACGAATTAAATTTACAGGGTTTGACTATAACAAAAAATTGGTAGATACCGGTAAATCTGTACTTAAAAAAAATAACCTTCCAAACGTTTCACTTGAGTACGGTGATTGGTTTAAGTTACCTAAATCTTTGAGAAATCGGTTCGCCGGAATTATTAATATCCATACTCTGTGCGTTTTTAAAGAATTAACTCCTGCTTTACACGCACTTATTGAGCTTAATCCTGCGTGGATGGCATTCAACTCTTTATTTTATGAAGGTCCTCTGGACGTCATAATCCATATTAGGGAATATAAACCAAATAGTTACAGTGACAATAATCCTGATGGTGATTTTAATATCTTTTCATTACCTTTTTTGAAAAGATATATGAATAAACATGGATATTCTAAATTTATGTATAAAAAATTTTACATTCCAGTAGATTTACCTAAACCTAAGGATGGAAGTAGAGGCACATATACTGTAAAAACTGATTTTGAAAAACGATCGTTATTCTCAGGTCCAGTCTATTTGCCCTGGTACTTTGTATTAGCATCCAAAGAATCCAAATAATTTTCGTTAATTTGAAATTAATTAACACGTGCAGCTATATAAAAATATGCCACCTCAATCCTTCTTTGTTAATGGAATAAAAATTGGCGAAGGACAACCTTGCTTTATTATTGCCGAACTATCCGGTAATCACAAACAAGATATTAATCGCGCATATCGACTAATAGATGCGGCTGCAGAAGCTGGCGTTGATGCGGTTAAGCTTCAAACATATACACCTGATACATTAACAATAGACTCGGATAAAAAATGGTTTCGCATCGGTAAAACTAATACTTGGTCTTGCCAAACTTTGTATAATCTTTATAAAACCGCCTACACTCCGTGGGAATGGCATCCAAAACTATTTGCTTATGCTCGCAATCTAGGCTTAATCATTTTTTCCACACCTTTTGATGTAACAGCAGTTGATTATTTAGAAAAACTAAATCCTGCGCTTTACAAAGTTGCATCTTTTGAATGTAATGACGTTGAGCTTTTAAAAAGAATTGGTAAAACAAAAAGGCCAGTCCTTATATCTCGCGGCCTTGCATCAATCGCTGATGTAAAACTCGCAGTAAATACTCTTAAAAATACAGGATGTCCTGCGACAGTAGTACTTCATTGTATTAGCTCATATCCTGCCTCACTTGAACAAATGAATATTTCTACCATTCCTGATATAGCTCGCCGTTTTAAAGTGATTGCAGGGCTTTCAGATCATAGTTTGGGCTTTACTGCTGCCACTTGCGCGGTTGCAATGGGTGCGAAAGTAATTGAAAAACATCTTACACTTAAACGAGCTGATGGTGGTCCTGATTATGCTTTTTCACTTGAACCAAAAGAAATGAAGCAATTGGTGATTACTATTCGCGAAGTGGAAAAAGCAATAGGTCACCCCACCTATACTCCAGATAAACGGGAAGTCGAAAATATTGTGTTTAAAAGATCGCTGTTTGTTGTTGCAGATATAAAAAAAAGTGAACCGTTCACAAGAAACAATGTCCGTTGTATTCGTCCCGGCTACGGGCTTATGCCCAAATATTTAGATCGGGTATTAGGTAAGACTGCCCGAACTGCAATCGAACGCGGAACACCTCTCTCCTGGAAAGTAATTCAAAAATGAAACTAAATATTCGCTTAGCTAACTCACAAGACTCTTTTTCTATTTGGCAAATCAGAAACCAACCTCAGGTTAGAAATAATTCTCTTACCAGTGAAGAAATAAAATTGGAAAATCATTTAGTTTGGTATGAAGTTTATTTAAAGAAGCCGTATAATAAATTATTCGTCTTGGAACATCAGTACAAGAATAATATCCTTGGATACTGTAGATACGATTACCATGAAACGTTTTACCTTGTATCAATTGCCATTGATTTTCACCATCAGCGGCAAGGATATGGATCGATATTGCTCTCCAAAACAATTAAAAAAATGCGTAAGTATCATTTACTTATTAAAGCTGACGTAAAAAAAAACAATCTTGCCTCCAAAAAATTATTTGAGCGTGCACATTTTGCATTCGATCCAAATATCGAAAAAGAGATTCTACATTATATTTATCGGGAAGCAAAAAAGTGACTTCTTTATTTAAATTTAAGTTGTTCTTTAAGTTCGTGAATTAACTGCTCGTACTTTTGATTATTTACATTTAAGTAAACTGCTTTTAAGTTAGATGCTAATTCCTTATCATCTAAACGATCACCTAATACTAGTATTTTATCATACTGAGAAATAACTCGACTCATTGATTTCAATGCTTTTTGCACTAGTATAGTATTGGGTTTTCGATCCGTATTTTCTTTTATATGTTTGTGTACAAAATGAATTTCTGAGTGCAGTTCTGCGTATTTTGAATCAACGTCCGAACAAAAACACCACTCGTCTATTTTTATTCCCCGATTGCTCAATAGCTCATTGATATATTTATTAATAAATTTATCAATGAATTAATAAATTAAATAATTAAATTATTTATTTGTCGGATTTGTTTATTTGTAGTATTGGTAGTATTAAAATATAGCTATGAAACTATTAATCACGGGTGGGCATCTGGCGCCGGCTTTGGCGGCAATTGATTATCTTAAAAAAAATAATCCTGAGGTGGAGGTAATTTTCGTGGGTCGGCAATTTGCTCAAGACGGAGATTCGACGATATCTTTAGAATTTAAAGAAATAACTGGAAGGAAAATTAATTTTTTTCCCATTGTTACTGGCCGATTAACGCGTATTTTTTCTTTAAAGAGTTTCATAAGTTTATTTAAAATTCCGGTTGGTTTTTTTCAGGCTTTTAAAATTATTAGTCAGGAAAAACCAGATGTGATTTTGTCTTTTGGGAGTTATATTGCTTTGCCAATGGCTGTAGTGGGTTTTTTATTTAAAATTCCAGTGTATACTCACGAACAGACAATATGTCCGGGTCTTGCCAATAGAATGATTGCCTTTTTTGCTAGAAAAGTTTTTTGTGCTTTCATTGAGTCTTTTCCTTTTTTTCCAAGAAATAAAGTGATTTTGACAGGCAATCCAGTAAGGGAATCAATGTTTCAAATTAGAAATCAGATTTTTCAAATAGAAAAAAATAGACCAGTTATTTATTTTACAGGGGGGACTTTAGGCTCCCATAGTATTAATCTTCATGTAAAAAAAATCTTACCGCAACTGTTAAAAAAATTTATTGTGATTCATCAAACAGGCGATACAAAAGAGTATCGTGATTTTGAGATGTTAGAGAAAATTAAAAAAGAAAATTATTATTTAGCCAAACATTTTTTTGATGGAGAAATTAGCTATATTTATAGTTTGGCGGACTTGGTCGTGGGAAGAGCCGGGGCGAATACCTTTTTTGACTTAATGGCTTTAAAAAAACCGGCATTATTTATTCCTCTTCCTTGGTCAGCGAATCAGGAACAGTTGAAACAAGCGGAGATATTTAAAAAAGATGGCGTGGGTGAGATATTTTCGCAGTCAGACGAAAGCAAAAATCTTTTTGTACTTATTGAAAAAATGATCAATAATCTGAATAAGTATAAAAATAACTTTAATAATTTAAAATTTATATATAAAGAAAATGCTAGCGCACTCATTTTTAAAGAGATTTTTTCAATCCAATCTTAGAATATTTTTATTTATTTTAATTTTTATTTTTTTTAGTTTAGTTTTGTTTACTGGGTCAATTTTTTTCAAAGTAAAAAATATTAAAGTTTTTGGGTTAAATAGTAAACTTTCTTTATTTGGTGTTTCTGATTTAAAGGAAAAAAATATACTGTTACTTTCTACTGAAGGGATTCAGAATAAACTTTTTCAAGCGAATCCCAGTGTAAAGAAAATTTTGGTGGAAAAAATAATGCCTCAAACTTTAATAATTACAGTGGAAAATAGCAAACCGATTGCAATTTTTAAAGCTAATGGGGGATATTTTTATTTAAATGATTTAGGGAGGGTGATATTAAAAAGCAAGGAAATAAAGAATGAAGCTTTAACTTTAATAAATTTTTATCAAAAAATAGATTTTAATACTATTAATTCTGGGGATAATTTAGATTATGTAGAAATAATAGCCTCACTACGCTATCTTAAAAGGGCTAGGGAATTAGGATTAATAATTAATACTATTGATATTGCGGGAACTTATATGATAGGATTAAATTTAAAAGAAAGTAAGGTTTTTTTGTCGACAGAAAAGAGTATTGATAAACAATTAATGGAGTTTGAGACTGTAATTCAACATTTTAAAGTACAAGGTCAGAAGTTTAAAAAATTGGACTTAAGGTTTAATAAACCGGTTGTGGAATTGGACTAGTCGTAATTAGTTGTAAAAAGTGATTATATGAGTAATAAGTTGATTTGTGGAATTGATATTGGAAGCTCAAAGACAGCAACAATCGTTGCTTTATTATCTGAAAATGATCCGGAACCAAGAATTATTGGATTTAATTCTACTCCTTCGCATGGAGTAAAAAAAGGATTAATTGTGGATATTGATAAAGTGACAAAAGTAGTTGAGGAAAGTATTGAAAAAGGTGAAAGAATGGCCGGACATAAAATTAACTCTGCTTTTTTATCTGTTGGTGGACCACATATTACCTCAATTAATTCTCACGGTGTAGTCGCTGTCTCTCATCCCCAGGGGGAAATTATTGAAGATGATGTGAATCGAGTTGTCGAAGCGGCAAGAGCGATTTCTTTATCCACAACAAGGCAGATTATTGAAGTTGTTCCAAGAGATTTTATTGTTGATGGGCAATCAGGAATAAAAAATCCAATTGGTATGAGTGGAGTTAGATTGGAAGTTGAAACGCACATTGTCACAGCTTCTCAGACTAATTTGAAAAATATTGAGCGTTGTTTAATGGATTTGGGAATCACTAATGAAGGGTTTATATTTTCAGGTATTGCCGCCGCTGAGTCTACTTTGACTGAAACAGAAAAAGAATTGGGCGTCGTTGTCGTTGATATTGGAGGGGGAAAAACTGATATTAGTATTTATGTGGATGGGTCGCTTTCGCATTCTTGTTCTATTCCTGTTGGTGCGCGGCATGTAACTAATGATATTGCCGTTGGTTTAAGAGTGTCTTTGGAATCAGCTGAAAAAATAAAATTATTTTTGAGTCAAAATTTTAAAAATAATAAGAATAAGAAAAAGCTCGAAGAGCAAATAAATTTAAATGAGTTGCATCTTCCAGAAAATGTAAATGACGTTTCTTTAAAAACTTTAGTTGATGGGATTGTTGCCCCAAGACTGGAAGAACTTTGTAAATTTATTGGGGAAGAGATTATGAAAAGTAATTTTTCAGAAGCAGTGCCATCTGGATTAGTCATTACTGGGGGTGGGGCTTTGACTGTGGGAATATTGGAAACTGCCAAGCGAGTTATTGGTTTGCCTGTAAGAATTGGAATTCCGGGAAATATTATTGGTTTAGTTGATGAAATAGTTGATCCGCAGTTTGCTACAACAGTGGGCTTGATTTTATATGGAAGAAAAAATATAATCGAGGAGAAAGATGGTTTAAAAAATTTTAATAAAATTTTTAAAGATTTTTCAATGGGTGGGTCAATCGGAAAATTTAAAGATTTTGTGAAACAATTTATACCATAAATAAGTTTATAAAGTTGAAAGTTTATAAAGTTGTAAGCTAATTTTATGATAATCATAATTAACTTATAACTTACAATTCAGAACTTTATAATTTAGTATTAAGTACTTAGAACTTAGTACTTAGAACTTAGAACTAAAAACATATGTTAATTAAACCAAAAGCCGGTTTAGCCGCTAGAATAAAAGTCGTTGGTGTCGGGGGTGGTGGTGGAAATGCCATTTCTTCGATGGTGGCTGAAGGTGGGATTAATGGAGTTGAGTTTGTGGCGGTGAATACCGATACTCAAGCATTACTAAGTAATAAAGCACAGATAAAAATACAAATCGGAGAAAACTTAACAAAGGGTCTGGGCTCGGGTGGAGATCCAGAAGTCGGACGACAAGCGGCCGAAGAGTCACGGGAACATTTGAAAGAAGAGTTAAGTGGCGCCGACATGGTATTTATTACTTGTGGAGAAGGCGGGGGGACGGGAACTGGGGCGTCACCTTTTATCGCTGAGATTGCTAAAGAAACGGGAGCATTGACTGTTGCCGTTGTGACAAAACCATTTGATTTTGAAGGATCAAAAAGAAAAATTACTGCTGATGAAGGAGCGCAAAAATTAAAAGAAAAAGTTGATACTTTGATAATCGTTCCTAACCAGAAAATATTACAGATAATTGATAAAAAAACACCAATTCTTGATGCTTTTAAAAAGATTGACTCAGTTTTGAGTCAGGGTGTAAGAGGGATTGCTGAATTAATTACAACTCCCGGTAAGGTTAATGTAGATTTTGCTGATGTGCGAACAATTATGTCTAATGCTGGTACGGCCATTATGGGAATTGGAGTGGGAACTGGTGATAAGCGAGCAATTGTGGCGATAAAGCAGGCAATTTCCTCTCCACTACTTGATAATACTATTGATGGCGCACGGGGAGTACTTTTTAATATTGTCGGTGGACCAGATATGACTATGTCAGAAATTGATGAAGCTGCCTCAATTATTACGAAGATGGTCGATCCCGAGGCTGATATAAAATATGGAGTAGTCGTGGATGATAAGATGATGGATCAGATAAAAGTAACTTTGATTGCTACAAAATTTCAAGAAAGTAAAATGAAATATTTCAAATTTAGAAAAGATGAGGTAGAAGAGACGGCAGAATTAGTTAAATCAGTTGAAATATCAAAACCTGCTCAGAATTTAGATGATGAAGAATTACTTGAAGATGACGAATTTGACATCCCTGCATTTCTCCGCAAAAAGTAGGGAATGGAAAAGTTTACCCTGAGCGAAGCCGAAGGGACATCCCGCCTTTCTTAGGAAGAAATGAATTTTAATCTGCGATCGCAACCAACTATTTAAAATATCTTACTTTAGTAAATAGTTAGGGTCTAGATTACTTTAGCATCTAAGATTTGCTAAGATAGATTACCTAGACAATGAAAAATAAATATTTTATCAAGTCGCATATTAGAGAACCAAAATTTAGAGAAATATTAAGATATTTTTCTCAAGATTTTGATGCTTCTCAGTGTGCTGATTTAACTAAGCTAACCAGAAAAACAATTAATAAATTGTATCATAAGTTCAGAATCAGAATTTATCAAATAGAAGAAAATCAATCAAATAAAATTCATGGAGAGATTGAAATTGATGAGTCATATTTTGGAGCAAGAAGAGTTAGAGGTAAACGAGGACGAGGAGCTCTTGGTAAAGTGCCAGTAGTCGGGTTATTAAAAAGAAACGGGAAAGTATTTACCCAGATTATTGAAAACTGTAAAAGAAGTGAACTTATGCCTGTAATTAAGGGTAAAGTTCTTGAAGAATCAACAATTTATACTGATGGTTGGAAGAGCTATGATGGATTAGTACTAAACGGTTACAAACATTACCGAATACACCATCACGAGAATGAATTTGCCAGAGGTAAAAATCATGTTAATGGAATTGAAAGTTTTTGGAGTTATACTAAAAGAAGATTATTAAAGTTTAATGGAATCAGAAAAGATAAGTTTCTGTTACATTTAAAAGAGTCACAATTTAGATGGAACAACAGAAAAAATATTTACAAGTTATTATTGGAAAACCTTAGAGAAAAACCCCTCTAAAGTATCCTAGACCCATAGTTATTGTAGAATATATAAAATGAAAGAATTCTTAGCAGTGGGATACGCAGCGATTGATAGAATTGCCGGTAAAGAATATTTTGGTGGAGCTGCAGCAGGAATGGCAATAAATGGAAAAAGATTAGGAATGGAAGACTCTAGTCTTCTTGCACTTTTTGGAGACGATAGTAGAAGCAGAAAATATCAAATATATTTGACGGATATGGGAGTTGACCTCACTCAATCTCAATTTTTAAAACAAACAAATCTTCCAACTAATAATTTATTTGCAGACAATATTTCTGGTTGGGATGATAGTGGAATAACAAGACATATTCCATTCGTTTCACTAAGTGAAAGAGGATTAAATTCGTATGGAATAGTTCATCTGGCAAGTCCTCATCCTGAATTAGTAAAAAAAGTTGTAGAAAAAAAGACTAGAGGAATTATGACGTATACTCCCGGCCCATTAATCACTATTAATCCAGATAATTTAAATATAACTGCTATAGAAAATTCTTCAATATTATTTTTGAATGAAGATGAATGGAATGTAGCTATGCGTAAGTTAAAAGTAAGAACACCAAATGAGATTATTGAAATGGGACCTCAAATAGTCGTAACAACACTTGGAGATAAAGGAGCAGAAATATATTATAGAGTCAAGAACAAAGATCAACAAATTTCAATCACTCCATCATTAGTAGATAATGCAGAAACAACAGGGGCAGGAGATGCTTTTTCACTAGGTTTCTTGTATGGCTACATTCAAGGTCTTTCGCTTGAAGTTTGTGGAAAAATGGGGTCGCGATTAGCGTCTTTTGCAGTTAAACGAAATGGAGTATTGATAGACAATGGCAATCTGACTCAATTTAAGCAGGAATTTACTGAATTCTTATCTACTAGCTGAGCAAATATTATGGTTTAACGATTATTTCAATCGCTTCTCTCATAATCTCATGATAGCTTAATCATGATTTAATTTTAAATGTTCTTCACTAATATGATGACCTAAATTTGTTGCTTTTGATCTAAGGTCGCAAGCAATAATTTCATTATCAGGTTGGATGTGGATTTCGATTGGCTCTACAATAATTCCCGCTGATTCTATCCCTGCTATTTTTGCAGGATTATTTGTTAGCAATCTAACAGATTTTACTCCAATATGTTGTAACATTTCTCCAGCAACATCAAAATCACGAATTTCAGAAGGTAGGCCAGCGTCTCGATAAGCTCTATCAGTATCAATTCGCTCTCCAGTTTGCTGATCCATTTTTTGTAATATTTTCGTACCCCCCCATTCCATTCGAACATTCCATTTAATTGATGCATTTTTCCTGAAATTCCCGTACCTCTTCCTTCTTGTTCCAGATAGATTAAAATACCTCGACCTT
>CAYZAZ010000015.1:0-9717 GCA_964476545.1 uncultured Gammaproteobacteria bacterium | reverse complement strand
TTTCATTGCCTGATGTAATTCTTTTCGACATTCGCAGTTGATTGCATGATAGGCTTCATTTGTACGACAGGCAGAATGGATTCTGGTTAAAACGTTTTTACCGTCACCTAATGAACCATTATCTTTATTACGCTGGATAGAATTCCATGGCTGTTCCCAACCAAAATTTCGTTGAGCAATAAGAAGTTCTGCTTCAGCCCTACTTGCAGGAGTCGATTCTCTTAAACCCATATTTTTAAAATATAAATTATGCTAAAATGTTCTTTAGGTTGCTATTATAGTAAAAATCATGAAGAAAATCAATTTATATAACTTTAAAAAAGATCGATATCGTAAGGCAAGGGGAGGGTATTCCAGGTTTTTAAATCTATATTGCACTGGGTGCAAAAGCTTTATTATTTTATATCAAAAAGACGGCTCGGGAATTTTAAAACGACTTTATATGGATAGAATATTTGCTCCAGTGGAATTAACAGACCTTCAAAAAACTGATTATAAGGAGAATTTAGTTTGCAAACACTGTAAAAATATTATTGGTTTTCCAGTAATTTACGAAAAAGAGAATAGAAAATCTTTTCATTTAAAACAAGGAACTTTTATGAAAAAAGTAATAAAGAGGAAAATTATAAATATCATAAAATAGAAGAGGTGAAAGTTTACCTTAAACACTTTGATAAATACAGCTTTTTCATTAAAATTGGTATTTGGAAATAAATAATAATATTGACATATTTAATATGTATTTATTATTATTTTTAAATTTTTCTGACTTGACAAGTTAATAAATAAGCTTATTATAGAGCTATAAACATATGCTTAAGAAAAGAAACCTTGCATATTTTCGTAAAGTCTTACAAGCTGTTTGGAAAGATAGTAATTCTTTTTCTTTTATACATAATATTCATCGCATCTATCAGGATTTTGATGATCCTCAAGTATTTCAATATTCTTCTGCTGTTAATGCAAGTGAAATTGATACAGATGGATTTAAAGAAATAACGATGTGTACAGGATCATCGATGGATAGTGAAGAAGAAGCCTTAGCAAAATGTTTAATTGAAGCCCTTGAAAGAAAGGCAAATTTAACCTATAAAAAAAAAGATCTAATACGCTCATCGTTTAATAAGCTTGTAAAATCAAATAGATCTGCAATTGAACCACTTTTATTTTCTCCTTTTTCTAAAGAACAACTGTGTCAGAAAAAATATACGAGGTTTGATCTAAATAAAGACTCAATCATTTTATGGAAAGAAGCCATATGTTTGAATACCAATCAAAAAGTATTAATTCCAGCTGAACTCGCGTATTTTAATTTTCTCACAGATATAAAAGTTATGATTCCAATTAGTACTGGGACTGCTGCAGGAGCAACGAGAGATGACGCAATATTACGCGGAATATATGAAGTTATAGAACGTGATGCTTTTATGATTCGTTATCTTTCAAAAACGACAGGAAAGGAAATCTTATTTAAAAAATTAAAAAAATTTAGAAAAATTGAAAGAATATGTGAAAAGTATCGACTTATGGTTAGATTTATTGATATCACAGTAGATATGTCTGTTCCTACGGTATTAGCTATTCTTACAAATCGATCAAGTGTGGGTCCAAGCGTATCGATTGGGATAAAAACGTATCCTGATTATATAGAGGCTATAAATGGAGCATTTATGGAGGCTCTTCAAACAAGGACATGGATTAGACATCACTGCGAAGATCTTGAATCAAAAAGAACAGTTAATATTCCAATTCGTACTTTTGAGGAAAGAGGGGTATATTGGTACAATAAAAAAATGCTTCCTCACTTATCTTTTTTTACTAATTCAATTAAAGGAATAAATATTAAACAAAAAAAATTAGGTTTAATGACACTAGATAAAATTCTTGTAACTTTAAATAGTGTAGGTCATAGGATATATGTAATAGATCTTACTCCAGTTGAGTATAAAAATATTCCAATTTCTATCGTGAAGGTTATTATTCCTACTTTGCATCCACTATATTTAAGTGAGGAATTTCCTTATTATGGTAATGAACGACTTACTAAAATTACGAAAAATTTTAATACCATTCCCCATCCTTTTTTATGAAGCATAATAATTTAATAGCAAAATTTGCTAATACTAAACAATCCTTGTCACAACAGTTTCATGAAAAAACAAATATTATTAAGTATGATAAACGTCCAAAAAAGATAGTTTATCCATCAGAATGGATAGATATACATGTAAAGGGGTATCCACGTTTTTCAAGAATTTCACTTCCTTCAGAAGAATTAATTGATAGACAAAATGATATATATGTACTTTTGAAAAATAGAAAATCACGCCGTAATTACAATCCTTCACATATTATTTCTATTAATGAACTTTCTCAACTTTTACGGTTTTCAGTTGGAAATAAAAATCATTCAGAACGAAGATATTATCCCTCGGCGGGAGGAAGATATCCTATTGAAACCTACATACTCCCATTAAACTCAAAAAATTTACAGTTTGGAGTTTATCATTATTACATTAAATCTCACTCTCTTGAATTTCTTTGGAAATTGCGTAAACAAGAGATATTATCATGTTTTAACCAGCCATGGATAGAAGATTCTTCATTTCTTATAGTTTTGACGGGATATTTTTGGAGAAATGAAGTGAAATATGGAGACAGAGGATACAGATTTACAATGATGGAAATTGGACATATAGCGCAAAACATATATCTTCTTATTGAATCATTAGGACTTGGATGTTGCTCAATTGGTGGATTTGTTGATGAAAAAATAAACGAATTGTTAGACATTAATGCAGAGCAAGAAGCGGTTTGTCTTGTTATAGCTTGTGGAACGAAAGGAGGTGAAAAATAATATGTCTAGTCCTGAAGCGAGACCTTTTGTTAGACAGCCTGTTGTGAATAAGATAAATCAGCCATTTGGAAGATCATGCGGTGGCTCATGTGGTTGTGCTGGTGGAGAGTGCGGTGGAGAATGTGCAGGGAGTTGTTCAGGTGGTGAATGTAGTTCTACATGTGGATCAAGTACATGTAACTATAGACCTGAGGTTGGAGGACCAAAAAAATGATTATAAGTTATTTCGTAGATTAATTTTATAGTACAAACAAAGACGGTATATATAGTAAAGCATGGAGATAAAGTGCGGGGTATCGGTGATGTTCCTTTATCAGAAAGGGGAATATACGAGGCCCATAAGGTTGCTGTATTCCTAGCGTCACAAAAGATAAATTATATTTGTTCAAGCCCCGCACTTCGCACAAAACAAACAGCAGAAGAGATTTCCCGATTATTGAAGAAAAAAGTATATTTAAATGATAATCTCAAAGAGCGAATTAATTTTGGCGATGATGGAGTAATGAACTATAGGCATTATGTATATTTGTGTGAAAAGTCATCATTTGATCGTTCTTATATTCTTCCAAATGGGGATACATCTATAAGTTGTGGCGAACGATTTAAAAAGGTTATTAGTGGACTGTGGATGAAAAAGCACTTATTTTCCCTTATTGTAAGTCATGGTGGAATTATAGCTGATTTTTTAAGAAATGAATTTGGAGATAAACAGTTAAATTATTTAGATGTTTTTTTTGCAAAATATAAGATTGTAAGGTCTTGTTCTATTACTACTATTTCTTTGGATGTAAATACAAAAAAACTCCATCTTCTTAAGTTGAATAACATAGGACATCTTTTATGAGTGAACTGATAAGAGCAAAATGTGCAGAATCTTCCTATATTGATAGTGATACTCCTATTCAATTTCAATATGATAGAAAATTGCTTTCTCCGTTTACGCAGAGTATGCTTTATTTTGGTTCTATTGATCAGATAAAAAAACCCATTGTTCTTAAGATACCAAAGCATCAAGTACGACTTGGTCAAGAATGGACCGGATCGCAAAGAGCATTTAATGCAAAAGTTCCAACGCCAGAACCATTGGCTCTTATTGAGATGGATAATTCAATTCTTGGTATGTTGTTTGAGTTTGTTGAAGGAGAGCAACTTAATAAGCAAGCTCAACCTGAAAAGCGATATCATTTTGGTAGAATTGTCGGTAATATGCATGTCAAACAACCAGTATCAACATCAGATTGGGCGGATAATGAAAAATCACAATGGAGCCATTTTGATAAAGTACGAGCAATATGGAAAAATTTAGATGTAAATAATAATGAGGGTTTTAAAAGAAGTTTGAAGATATATGATGCGTTTAGTCGTGAGGTTATAACAGATGTACTTTTTTCACGACCATCATTTCTCCACGGAGATCTTCATGATGGGCAGATTATCGTAAGCGGTGAAAAACAGACCTTAATAGATTTTGGTGAATCAAGGGAAGCACAAGCATTATTGGATGTTGCAATATATTGCTATCATACGTTAAGGACACGAAGTAATGTTCAAAATGTATCTCAATTTATTTCGGGATATTCTGAATCAAATCTTATTAGCGAAAAGGAAAAAGAGATATTTACTTTTTTTTTATTATATACTTCATTAAGAAGTGTTGAATGGTATAAGAAATTTCGACCTCGAGATATTATTTATCCGCTTTCTCATCTACCAGCTGTAAATAGCTTTATTGAAGAAGAATATGTGTGGAAATAAATATAGATATTTTTTAATTCTTATTTTGTAATGATGTAAGGAAATAGTGAAAAAGTGGGCATTATTTTAATAAATAATTAGAAAAGTTTATTAAAAACTTCATTAAAATTAATTCCATTTAGTTATTGCTATAAAGTATTTCGTGATTGCATTTTTAATTTTATATATATTGATAATATAAAATTCATTTATACTTAAAAACATAAAAATGATTATAAAGGAGGATTCTTTAGCTGTTTTTTATGTGTTGATTTCTCAATAATTAAAATTTAATCATTTAAAGTTAATCAGCCTGAAGCGGTTTCATAAAATATTAGTTACATAACTAATTATGGAAAATATTGATTTAACACTTTTGTTGGAAGGTGAAAATATGGTAATTTTCAATAAATTATCTCAAAAACATGAAGAAAATCAATTTATATAACTTTAAAAAAGATCGATATCGTAAGGCAAGGGGAGGATATTCCAGGTTTTTAAATCTCTATTGCATAGAAAATCTTTTCATTTAAAACAAGGAACTTTTATGAAAAAAGTAATAAAGAGAGATTTATTAATAGTAACAAATCTAATTTAACATCATTTGCAGATTTTGGCCTTAAGTATTAAAATATTACTATGAAAAAAGTCAAAAATATTTATAATCAATTTTCTGCTCTAGTTTGGAGAGAGGATAGGTTATATGTGGCAAAGTGCAATGAGATTGAATTAGTTAGTCAAGGAAAGTCAAAAAAAGAAGCACTAGGTAATCTTAAAGAAGCACTAGAATTATATTTTATTGACGAACCTACATTTACAAAACTTCCATCTTTAAGTGAAATATCATTGGAGAAGATTCAGATTAATTATGCCTAAATTATATTCAGCAAGAGATGTTATAAAGCGTTTAAAAAAACTAGGTTTTGTGGAAGTTTCTCAAAGAGGGAGTCATATTAAAATGAAAGGAATAAGGGAAGGAATAATGAGAATAGTAATTATTCCAAATCATAAAACAATTGCAAGGGGGACTTTTAGCAGTATTTTGAAACAAGCAGGATTATCAAAGATTGAATTTGAGGTAATTGTTAAAAGTTAAGTTAATTTATGTTTAAACCAGTCGAGGCTAATCCTAACTTTCCCGAAATGGAGAAAAAACTACTTGATTATTGGTATCAAAGTGGTGTAATAAAAAAATATTTAAAAAAGAACATAGATTCCAAAAAATATTTCTCCTTTCAAGATGGTCCAATTACTGCCAATAATCCGATGGGCGTTCATCATGCCTGGGGTCGGACCTATAAAGATTTATGGCCGAAGTTTTTTAATCTCTTAGGTTATAAACAAAGATTTCAAAATGGATTTGACTGTCAGGGATTATGGGTTGAGGTTGAGGTTGAGAAAGAGTTAAAACTGCGGAGCAAGAAAGATATTGAAAATTTAGTTCCAGGTGATAGAAAAGCATCAATTGCTAAATTTGTTCAGCTATGTAAAGATCGGGTGTACAAATTTTCAAAAATTCAAACAGAACAATCAAAACGCTTAGGTTATTTTGCTGATTGGGATAATTCTTACTTTACCATGAGCGATGATAACAACTACATGATTTGGAACTTTCTTAAAAAATGTTTTGAATACGGATGGATTTATAAAGGTCATGAATCAGTTCCCTGGTGTCCACGTTGTGAGACAGCCATTTCTCAACATGAGATGTTAACGGAAGATTATAAAGAATTAGTACATCAATCAGTATATTTTGAATTACCAATTATTGGTCGAGAAAATGAAAATTTATTAGTTTGGACGACTACCCCTTGGACAATTCCAGCCAATATTGCGGTCGCGGTGGAAGCTACTTTCGATTATTCCTTAGTTCAGGGGACAACTGGTCAGAAATTTTGGTTAGCTAAAGAATTAGTGAAGTCAGTTTTTGCGGAAAATTATAAAGTTTTAAAAACCGTTAAAGGAAGTGAACTGGTTGGTTTAAAATATCATGGTCCATTCGATAGTTTGGAAAAAGTGAAAAAAGTAGCGGAAGCGAATAAAGATAAATTTCATACAGTTTTTGCGACGGATAAAAATATTTTACCGATTACAACGATTGAAGGAACGGGAATGGTCCACACGGCGGTGTCGGCGGGTGTGGAAGATTTTAAAATGGGAAAAAAATTGGGTTTGCCCATGATTCCAGTTATTGAAGATAACGCTGATTATATGAGCGACATGGGTTTTTTAGCTGGAAAAAATGCGAAAAAACATCCGGAAATAATTTTAGATTATCTAAAAGATAATTTAGACCAAAATGGTGAGTGTTGGGCTTTTGCCGTTGTTGCCTATAAACATCGCTATCCCGCTTGCTGGCGTTGTAAGGCGGAATTGGTGTGGAAGGTAGCGGATGAATGGTACATTGCAATGGATAAACCATTGCAATGTGAAATGTCAAATGTTAAATCTCAAAACCGAAATTCAGAAACATTACGACAAAGAATGATTGAGGTGGCTAAAAAAATTAAGTGGATGCCGGAGTTTGGACTAGATAGAGAACTTGACTGGCTAAAAAATATGCATGATTGGTTAATTTCTAAAAAAAATCGATATTGGGGTTTAGCTTTGCCAATTTATGAATGTAAAAAATGTAATTCTTTTGAAGTTTTGGGTTCAAAAGAAGAGTTTAAAGAAAGAGCTGTTTCGGGTTGGTCTGAATTTGAAGGTAAGACACCTCATAAACCATTTATTGATCAAGTAAAGATTAAATGTAAGAAATGTAAGAGTGAAGTTTCGAGAGTGGAAGATGTAGGTAATCCTTGGTTGGATGCGGGAATAGTACCATATTCGACAGTTTCAAAAGATAATAAAAGCGCTCCTTTGTATTTAACTGATAAAGAAGAATGGAAAAAATGGGCGCCGGTAGATTTTATTACAGAATCTTTTCCAGGGCAGTTTAAAAACTGGTTTTACGCGATGATTGCGATGTCGACAGTAATGGAGAATATAAATCCTTTTAAAACTGTTTTGGGATTTGCGACGATGCTTGGCGAAGATGGAAGAGCGATGCATAAAAGCTGGGGAAACTATATTGAATTTAATGAGGGAGCCGATAAAATAGGTGTTGATGTGATGCGCTTCATGTTTGCTCGCCAAAATCCAGCTGATAATATGCTTTTTGGATATAAAAAGGCGGATGAAGTAAGAAGGCAGTTTTATCTAATGCTTTGGAATATTTATAAATTTTTTGTGGAATACTCAACATTAGATAAACAAAATATCAAATATCAAAAATCAAATATTAAATCCACAAATCAAAAATTAAATATATTAGATTCTTGGATAACTGAGAGATTAATTTATTTAATTAACTTTGGGGAGAAAAGTTTAAGGGCTTTTAATGTGAAAGATTTTGCTCAAGAAAGTGAAAAATTTGTAAGTGATCTTTCGACCTGGTATATCCGCCGGAGCCGAGATCGAGTCTGGGTGAATTCAGAGAATGCTCAAGATAAAGCGGATTTTTACCAGACTCTTTATACTGTACTTGTTAATCTTTCAATTATATTATCGCCAATAATGCCGTTTTTATCAGATATTATTTATACTAATTTGACTGGAGATGAATCAGTTCATTTAAGTAGTTGGCCTGAGATTAGTGAGAAGTCTAATTCAAAGTTGATGGAAGAAATGAGTTTAGTAAGACGGATTATTGAGGTGGGACATCGAGTGAGAAAGGAAAATAAATTAAAAAATCGCCAACCATTGGCAAGTGCGACTATTAAATTGGTTGTAAAGAATAATTTTGATGCTTATTTGGATTTAATTAAGGGAGAGTTGAATGTGAAAAAAATCAATATTGAGATATTGGATACTAAGATATTAGAAGATAAAGAAATTGAGGTAACTTATGATACGAAGTTAACTCCAGAATTGATATTAGAGGGAAAGGTAAGAGATTTAATTAGAGAAATTCAAGGAATGAGAAAAGAGCAAGGGAAAAAATCTAGTGAGTTTATTGAGTTAGTTGTTCCCCAAGAATTCAAAGACTATGGAGATTTTTTCAAAAAAAGAGTCATGGCAAAAAGTGTTGAATTTGGGGATAAATTGCTTATCCGTTAATTATTAGTCATTAACTACTAACAATGCTCAATCTTCTTCTTCCAACAATCTTTCTTCTTTTATTTGGACTTTTTAATTTACTGGGTATTAAGACTGGATTTGCTTCAACTCAGTTGGTAAATATATGTATGGGTTTTATTGGATATTTTGTGATAAAAAAAATTGGAAGGCGTTTTTTTGAGTCCAATAGTCAATTTTTTTATTGGTCGTTTCTTATTATTCTTATTGTAACTTATATTATTGGGTATGAAGTGAAAGGTTCAAAGCGCTGGATTGATTTGTATTTTTTTAACTTTCAGGCATCTGAATTTTTCAAAGTATTTTTTATAGTTTTTTTTGCTTCATTGATTGCCAAAAGCCAAAAAAAAATAGATGATTCTTTTTTTGTTGCAAAGTTATTTGGCTACTTTCTTTTACCAACTTTTATAATTTTTAAGCAACCGGATTTAGGAAATGCAATGGTGTATGTTTTTATTTTCTTTGGTATCTTATTTTTTTCAAATGTTTCTAAGAAACTTATTTTGTCAGTATTATTAATAATTATTTTATCTTTACCTTTTGGCTGGCTTTTTTTGAAAGATTATCAAAAAGCCCGATTTGTCAGTTTTGTCAATCCGCAAATTGATAAAGCAGGGACGGCCTACAATATGACTCAAGCGATTATTACAATTGGTTCGGGTAAATTACTTGGTAACGGACTAGGTTTGGGCACGCAAGCAAAACTATATTTTCTACCTGAGAATCAAACTGACTTTGCATTTGCTTCGTTAGTAGAGCAGTTTGGTTTTCTGGGAGGTTTTATTGTTATTCTATTGTATGGAATATTAATATTTTTTTTAGGTAGTAAGTTGGTTAAATATAGTTGTGATCATAGTGAGGAGGGACGATATAAATTTTATTATGTACTGGGTTTTTTGTGCTTTTTTTTAGTTCAAATGTTAGTTAATATTGGAATGAATTTGGGACTTTTGCCAATTGCAGGAATTGCCTTACCGCTTATTTCCTATGGAGGATCGGCGATTGTG
>CAYZAZ010000014.1:17830-21019 GCA_964476545.1 uncultured Gammaproteobacteria bacterium | reverse complement strand
ACTTGAAGAAACAAAAATAGGTGTTGCCCTTGCGCATGAACTTGGCGCTGATGTAAATACCGTCAAATTAGGTTGCTTACTTCATGACATCGGAAAAGTGATTACTGAAAAAGAAGGTTCTCATGTTGATTTAGGCGTTGAACTAATGAAAAAATATCGTTTTCCTCAAAAAGTAATTGACTGTGTCGCCGCTCATCATGAAGATATTCCCTTTACTTCAATTGAAGCAATTATTGTATATATTGCAGATGCCGTATCAGGTGGCCGACCTGGAGCAAGACATGAAGATTTTGGAGAATATCTAAAAAGAATTAAAACCATCGAAGATATTGCCAAGCTTAAAAAAGGAGTCAAAGATGCCTTTGCTTTGCAAGCTGGTCGCGAACTTCGAGTCATTGTTCGTCCAGAAGAAATTTCTGATGATGAAATGACAATTATGGCTGCAAAAATTAAAGAAGAATTAGAAAAAAAATTTGACGTTTTTCCAGGTCAAATAAAAATCACAATCATTCGTGAAGCCAGAACCGAAATGACAACAAAGATTTAGAAATTAGTTGTTTGAAAGTCATATTTCGTTATCGAGATTCGAATATCGATTACGAATTTCAAATTTCTAGAAACAAGTTTCTATCTACGCGTCCTAACAATCTCCATTTGATATAGATTGTTACAATAAGATGTTTTAAATATAGATTGACAAGAGGCCTTAAACTTCATATGCTGTTTGTATAATTTTTTTTATAAATTTCGTCAAATAGAAAGGAAGGTGAGTTAAAATGACAAAAGCTGATTTAGTTGCTCAAGTTGCAAAAAAAGCAGGTTTAACTGCTAAAGCAGCCAAAGATGCTGTTAATACTATTTTTACAACGGTTACCGACGCTATGAAAAGAGGAGAAAAAGTTGTTGTTACTGGTTTTGGAACATTTATTGTTCGAAAAAGAGCTGCTCGAAAAGGAAGAAATCCACAAACAGGTGCTGAAATTCAAATTCCAGCAACCAAAACTCCAGGTTTTACTGCTGGAAAAAGTTTAAAAAGAGAAATTAAATAATAAATTTCCAATTAAAAAACCCTCCCTTAAAACGGAGGGTTTTTTTATGGTATACTTTTTCTAATGAATATTTTTATCGGTGCCGACCATCGAGGCTTCGATCTAAAAAATAAATTAATTGAATACCTTCATGAAAAAAACATTCGAATTGAAGATTTAGGCAACTATTCATATGACCCCTTAGATGATCATCCAGACTTTTCAAAAAAAGTTGCTCAAGCAATTTTACAAAACCCTCAAGAATTTCTTGGCATTGTTGTTTGCGGATCTGGTATTGGTGTAACAATCGTGGCTAATCGCTTTAAGGGTATTCGTTGTGCTTTAGGCTTTGATAAAGGTCAAATTCAACACGGAAGAGAAAACGACCATATAAATGTTCTTGGTTTAGCTGCAGAATATATCTCTTTAGAAAAAGCCAAAGAAATAGTTGATATATTTATTACCACTCAACCAAAAAAAGAAGAAAAATATTTTAGACGGATTCAAAAAATCGAAGATGTCTAAATTTATCACATTAGAAACATAATTGAATTTTAACTCTCCGACTTTATAACTTAGAACTTTACCCTCCGATTCGAATGATTTATAAACTTATTTGATATCTCCCCTCTTTATTTTTTTCTATAATCCCTTTTATCTCAAGTATCGATAAACAATTTAATACTTGGGTAACTGATTTTTTAGTTTCACAAACAATTTCGTCAACTAATCTCGATTTTCTTTCAATTAATTGAAAAATATTTTTTTCTTCATTTGACAACTTTTTTTCTATATCTTCTTTTTTCTTTGGTGGAATTTTCATTCCAAATTCCTCAAGAATATCTTCAACACAAGTTACTAGCTTGGCACCCTGCTTAATTAGTAAATTTGGCGCTTCAGACATTGCTGATGTTATCGGAGCTGGTGTAGCAAAAACCTCTTTCCCTTGTTCAGCCGCATGACGAACGGTAATTAATGTTCCTGAGTCTTTTGACCCCTCAACAACCAAAACTCCAGATGATAGACCAGAAATAATTCTGTTACGAGCAATGAATAATCCTTTTACAACCATTTGATTAGGAGGAAATTCAGAAATTACCCAACCTGCATTACTAATTATTTTTTCATACAACAGCCGATTAATTGCTGGATATACAATATTCACTCCACAACCTAGAACGGCAATTGTTCTCCCATTACTATTAATCGCTGAGAGATGCGCTACACTATCAATTCCCATTGCCATACCAGAAACAATTACAAAACCACTTTTTACTAAATCTGCCGCCAGCTTATTTGCCACTTGCTCTCCATAGGTAGTGGGGTTTCTTGTCCCAACGATTGCAAAAAAATTATCTAACTTAAAATCAAATTTATTAATATCTCCTTTTACATAAAGACAAATTGGTGGATCTTCTAAATTCTTTAAAGATTGGGGATATTTATCACCCGTTGTGTATAAAACGCTCACCTGTCGACTTTTTAGCTCCTCTAATTTTTTAACTGGGTTAAATTTTCTCCTAAATTCAATAAACTTATCACCAGTTTTAAAACCAATAATTTTTTTTATTTCTTGACTATTTGCCCGATAAGCTAACTTAATATTACCAAAATAATTAACTAATGCTTTTAATCTAATTGGACCAATTCCTAAGAAATGAGAAAAAGAAAGATAATAAAGCAACTGCTCATCCATGTGTTAAGCGTATCGTAATATTTTCCAAAAAACAATGAGGACTATAGTCCCTAAAAACAATACCAATTATTTTTCCTCAGCTCATTTATTTTAAAATAAAATAGCTCTTCCTTATTCAAATATTTAGCATATAAAAATTTATTAACACTGCATGATTTTGGATTTAAATCACTAGCCAGTATCATCGCTTTATCAGCTAATTTTATCTCATTCATCTTTCTAAATATTCTTGTTAATTTAAGTAAATTTAAATAATTATTTTCCTGAATAATCAGATTTTCCAGATAAAACTTACTCATGCGAATATCTTTAATATTTTTCTTTGTCAATATTATTATTGAATGATCAAGATAAACTAATTTCCAATCTCTATTTTTAAAAATATCTTCAATAAAAATTTCTCCCCATTGAGTTTGATCAGTGTGACTAAAAATTATCGTTTGAATATTATATTTCTCAAAAATT
>CAYZAZ010000014.1:7399-17820 GCA_964476545.1 uncultured Gammaproteobacteria bacterium | reverse complement strand
GACAAGCAGACATTTTGAGGCCCTTGAAGGGCTTTTCTTTTGCAAATTTTTTTCATAATGCATTTTTTTGTAAATATCCTCAATAAATTCTTTTGGGTAAGCTTCAGGTCGATTATCAATAAAAACTCTATATTTTGGAAATAATTTATATATCAAATATCCGCCTATATCAAAATTATTAAATATATTACCTGGTAATTTACTCTTTAATACAAAATCTGTTGCATTTTTTCCACTCTCAACATGTTCAATCCCAAACTTATCTTCTCGATCAAAAATCTTAGAGTATTGATTTGTCACAAAAAAAATTGAGCCACCTAAGTTTAGAAAAATTAAAACTAGAAAAATCAAGCTTCTTACAAATTCATGTATTTGTATTTTTCTTCTAATAACCATTAACCAGTAACTAATAACTTTTGCCGTAATTGGTATTGCAACCAATACAAAAAACGGTAAATGTCGCCACTGAAAACACGTCAATACAAAAAATACTAATAATAATAGCGCTTCGATGAATTGATTCATCGAAGTCAAAATAATTAATAAAATAACGGGAATTAATAAAATAAAATAATTTAACAATGGATTAAAAATAACTTGCTTTAAATAAAATATGTTCTGATTTTCAACGATGGTATAGCCATAATTTTTAAAAATATTTAATGGATATAAAATTCCGTTTATTCCCTGAGGATTAAGTAATAAAATACCTAAAGAAAGAATTAAAAAAAATATTACTCTGCGATTTATTCCAACGGGCCGTGCTTGACCTCGCCCGCCTGCTTCGCTATGCGAAGCATTTCGGGCAGGTAAGTCGAGAAGGTAAAATTTTATTAATATTAATAGTATTAAAAATACTCCAAACACAAAACTAATATGAATATTAATCCACAAAAGCATAATTATTGGAAGTAAGTAAATAACTTTACTATTTTTTAAACCATCTAGAAGCAAGTAAAGAATAACTGAAAAAAAGAAATATGCAAAAATTTCTGGTCGAATATCATTTCTTTCAATTAAAAGTAATGCAAATATCAAACCGCTGATTATCCCAGAAACCACTCCGCTTTTTTTTATTGCAATTTTAATTAATATAGCAACGGTACCAATAATTAATCCAACTTTTAAAATTAAAAGTGCATTTAGTCCAAAGATTCGACTTATTAAATAAAAAATTACTTCACTTAACCAATGATGATTAATAAAAGGAAAATTCGGACTCGTAAATGAAAAAAAATTTGTTACAGGAACTCGCCTAGTCTTAAGTATTATTTCGCCAAGTTTCAGATGCCTTCCTAAATCTTGAGAAAAATCTGTACTTGTCGAAAATATAAAAGAAAAAACAAAA
Source organism: uncultured Gammaproteobacteria bacterium (assembly GCA_964476545.1). Lineage (GTDB taxonomy): Bacteria > Patescibacteriota > Microgenomatia > UBA1406 > GWC2-37-13 > CAYZAZ01. Next base: position 16,472 of record CAYZAZ010000014.1, on the reverse strand, counting down.
ATAAAAAATGAAGTAATTAAGATTATGTTTAATAATTTCATTAGTTAAGTTTATCTACTCCCCCCTCACTCCAAGGATGACAACGAATAATACGCCTCAAGCCAATCAAAAGCCCTTTTCCAACTCCGTATTTTTCTACTGCTTGATATGTATAATCAGAACAAGTTGGAAAAAATCTACACACTTTATCTGAAAGAAATAAAACACGAAAAATAAACATATGAAAAAAAGATGCTCGTTGATAAAATCTAATTAACCTTAAAATAATTTTTTTCATTAATATATTGTAAAATAAACTAATGAAAATCTCTATTCTTACCCTTTTTCCAAAAATGATTGCTAGTTTTTTTGAAGAAAGTATTATTAAACGCGCCATAGAAAAAAAACTTGTTGAAATTGAAATTATTAATTTGCGTGATTTTGCAACGGATAAATATAAAACAGTGGATGATCGACCATATGGAGGAGGCGCCGGCATGGTGCTTCGTGTCGACATTCTTCAAAAAGCACTCTCTCACATATCTAATATAAAGGATAAGAAATTAAAAATTATTCTTACCTCAGCTAAAGGTAAAAAATTTAATCAAGAATTAGCTAATCGCTATTCGCAACTAAATCACCTTATAATTCTCGCCGGCCACTACGAAGGAGTTGACGAACGCATTATGGATTATGTAGATGAAGAAATTTCACTTGGTGACTTTGTCATGACAGGCGGAGAAATAACGGTCGCCGCCATCGTCGACTCAGTTGTTCGTCTAATTCCCAATGTCTTAAAAAAAAATAATGCCACGACTGAAGAAAGTTTTTTTACTGTCCCACTTATTCAATTACTTAAATTATTTGATAATCATCCAGTATTAATGAAATTACAAAAAAAAGGGATAAATCAAATTCAGCTTCTCGAATATCCTCATTTTACTCGGCCTGAAGAATTTAATAAAAAAAAAGTACCAGCTGTTTTACTAAGTGGCAATCATCAAGAAATTCAAAATTGGCGATTAAAACAAGCATTTGAAATAACACTTAAAAAAAGACCCGATCTCCTTTAAATTACCATTGACTTTTTACGAGTACTATTTAATAATTGAACTAATATAAATTAAGTAATAGTTAATATGATAAATACACAGCTTTCAGCAAAAATCTTTTCTAATGAAATATATACTCTTAAAAATATTTCAAAAAAAACAATCGAAGAACACCTAAAGCTCTATCAAGGATATGTTAATAAATATAATGAAATATCAACCAAATTAACTAATCTCACAGATGATGATTATGCCAAAGCCAATCAAGTTTTTTCAAACATTAGAGAGCTTAAAACCGAACTCTCCTTTGCTTGGGGAGGAGTAATTAATCATGAAATATATTTTTCTCACCTTGGAGGAAGTCTCAATCAAAAACCTGCTAACAAATTAGCAGACCAAATAAATATTGATTTTGGCTCATATGAAAATTACCTTAAGGATTTAAAAGCAACTGGACTTGCGGCCCGAGGTTGGGTTTGGACAGGTTACAATTTACGTGAAAAAAAACTTTTTAACTATTTAGGCGACTCCCAAAATACCTTTCTTGTCTGGGATGTAAAACCAATCCTCGCTCTTGATACTTATGAACATGCATATTTTATGGACTTTGGTGTCAACCGATCAGCATACATCGATGCTTTTATAGAAAATGTAAACTGGACTATAGTTGAAAAAAACTTTCAACTTTGATATAAATTAGACTTATGATTTCGATTACTTCTTTAAGTAAAAAGTTTAATTTAGCAAGTAATTTTGCCGTTAATAATATCTCCTTTAAGGCAAAAGAGGGAGAAATTATTGGTTTTCTCGGGCCAAACGGTGCCGGAAAAACCACTACCATGCGTTTGATCTTAGGTTATCTCATTCCAACCTCCGGAGAAATTTTAATTGATAAATTAAAACCAAGTGAAAATAGAATTAAAATTCTAGAAAATATTGGCTATTTGCCTGAAAATAATCCCCTTTATCCAGAAATGAAGGTAAAAGAATATCTTCAGTTTATCGCTCAAATAAAAAACATATCCAATATTGATGAAATAATTAAAAAAGTAAATTTAAATGAGGTCTTAAACAAAAAAATAGAAGAACTGTCTCGGGGATTCAAACAAAGAGTTGGCTTAGCCGCCGCATTAATTGGCGACCCTAAATTTTTAATACTTGATGAACCCACATCAGGCCTTGACCCAATTGAACAAGATAAGATTCGCCTTTTAATAAAAAAATTATCTAAGAACAAAGTGATTATTTTTTCAACTCATATTTTATCTGAAGTCGAAGATATTGCCAATATAATTATTATTATTCATCAAGGAAAAATAATTTTTAATGGAAAAAAACCAAGCGGACACGGAAGTGTTGAAAAATTATTTAGAAAATTAGTTAAATAACCAAAACTATGTTAACTCTCTATAAAAAAGAACTAAATTATTATCTTAATAATCCAATTGGCTATATAATAACCATCCTTTTTGCTTTATTTGCAAACTTTATTTTTATAAAAGATATTTTTATCATTAGCTCTGCCTCTCTAAAACCATTTTTTTCCATTCTCCCCTGGTTACTCTTAATTTATATCCCAGCTCTTACCATGCGTGCTCTTTCTGAAGAAAAAAAAACAAATACACTTGAGTTGCTCTTAACACTTCCTATCTCTGAATCTCAAATTGTCCTTTCAAAATTTTTTGCCCTTCTAACCTTAACTATTTTAGGATTTTTTTTAACCTTTTTTTTACCCATTTCTTTATCTTTTTTAACAAAAATTTATTTGCCTGAAATTATAATTGGTTATCTTGGATTGATTTTTATTTCTAGTTTGTTTATTAGCCTTTCATTATTTTTTTCCAGTCTCACAAAAAATCAAATTGTTGCTTTTTTATTTAGTACGATAACTATTTTTATCCTACTTGTCATATCATCAGATTTTTTAGCATCGGTTCTACCAAAAATTATTCAAAATAATTTAATTTTTTTAAGTCCACTGTATCACTTAGATAATTTTATTAAAGGCATTGTTGATTTTAGATCAATTTTCTATTTTATTAGCTTTTCCTTAGTTTTTTTATTTCTAACAATTATTGATTTAGAAAAAAGAGACTAATATGGCAAATTGTTAATTAATGGTTATTAGCTATTATGAAAAAAGTAAATATTAAAAAAGTAAATTTATTAAATACATTTAAACTTAATCGCTTTGAGCGACCATTTATCTTTTTATTTACCCTAATTTTCTTTGTAATTGTTAACTTAATTATTTCATCCGTTTCCCTTCGCTTAGATCTTTCAAATGGTAAAGCCTATACTTTAGCCCCGGCAACCAAAAAAATAATTAAAAACCTTGATGATATTGTAAGTATTAAATTTTACGTTTCCTCAGATTTACCAGCAAAACTCTCCCCTCTTAAAACAGAAGTAGGTAATTTATTAAACGAATTTAAAAAAGAAAACAAAAAAATTATCATCACTACGGCAGACCCAAAAAAAGACGAAAAAATTAATAACGAAGTCAAAGAATTAGGAATTCCTGAACTTCAATTTTCCCAACTTGAAAAAGACAAATATGCAGTCTCAACAGCTTATTTTGGTATGAGTATTACGTATGGGAATAAGAAAGAAGTAATTCCTCAAGTTACAGAAATTGAAAATTTAGAATACACACTTACATCAACAATCTTCAAACTAACAAGCAAGGAAATTATTAAGATTGGTATTTTTAAACAATCCACCCCAACCCAAATTGATCCCTTAGCCCAATTTAAAAAAATAATGGGTCAACAATTTCAAATTGAAGAAGTAACTATTAACGAAAATACTAAAAATATTAATTCTGATATAAAAACCTTGTTAATTTTTGATACTCAAGTTAAGCTTCAAGACAACCAAATTTTTGCCTTAAAAGAATATTTAAACAATGGAGGTAGGGCTATTTTCTTTGTCGATGGAGTCTGGGTAGGTGAAAATCTAGCAACAACTCCAGCCGAACATAATTTATTTAACCTACTTGAAAATTATGGAATAAAGATCAATAAAAATTTTATTCTGTCAACCTCAGCTGAGTTAGTGAATTTTGGTTCGGGAACAATGCAATTATTAACCCCATACCCTTTCTGGCTTAAAACAAATGTCTTTAATAAAAACTCACCATACTTTGGTAATGTAAATCTATTAACTTTCCCTTGGACATCATCATTATCGATAGTTAAAAAAGACAATATTCAAATAAAAGAACTCATTAAAAGTACCGATAAATCTTGGAGTCAAAAAGAAGTATCAAATGGCGAATTCGATCTCAATCCCCAAAACATTGCCAATCCTAAACTAACCGATCTTAAAGATTTTCCCCTAGCTATAGAATCAACGACAAAGAACACAAAAATTATTGTTATTGCATCATCAAGATTTGCTCTCGATCAATATTACAATCGCAACTCATCTAATTTAGAATTTGTTTTAAACAGTCTCAATGAATTAGCCTCAGGTGGCGCACTTTCTGGAATTCGCTCCCGCTCAATCTCTTTTTATCCATTACCAGATTTAGGAGATAATCTAAAAGATATTTTTAAATATTTAAATATTTTACTCCTACCAATAATTCTTGGTTTATACGGAATAATTCGATTAATAAGAAGAAAATAACTAACCATCCCACTTATACGGATCCACCTTTTCTTTATCTTCCTTTTTCTTCTCCACTTCAACCACACCCGCACCACAAACTGGGTCAACATGTCTTTATTATACTACTTGAAAGTCGTTAATAGAAATTCGTATCTCGTTAACGAAATTAGAAAATCGATATTAGTGTAAAATAATTCTATGGATAAAAATTCTCCACCTATTAAAAATTTTACTGATTTAAATGTCTATAAAAATTTATATAAAGCAATGAAAATCGTGTTAACCGAAATTATTCCTAAATTACCAAAAGAGGAAAAATACGATTTAGTAGATCAAATGAGAAGAGCTTCAAAAGCTGCTCCCGCCTTACTGGCAGAAGGATTTGCAAAAAGATATCAAAAAATTAACTGGCAAAGATATTTAAATGACACTATTGGAGAAGCAAGCGAAATGATTCATCATCTTACAGTTTGCATTGACATATATTCAAAACATATTGATATTTTATTATGTAAAGAAACAATTGACTTATATGATTATAGTTGCAGACAACTTACAAATCTAAAAAAAGCTTGGACAAATTATCACAGAAATGATTAATTTCAAATATCGATTTTCTATTACAATTTTCTATTTTCGAACAACGAATTTCGAACTTATACCATTACATATCTTGCCGCTTTAGTTGATCCTATTTTTTTAAGAAGATTTTTTTTAATTAAATCCTGGACATCGCGAAGCACTGAATCTTCAGATACATCAGGAAAAATAGTCAAAAATGATTGATTTTGCAAATAACCAACTTCTTGAATATATTCAATTATTTTTACCTGTCGCTCAGTCAAATAAATTTGTTGACCCCCTAATTTATCTTTCATTTTTACATCTTTAGAAAGCTTAAGAATTTTTTCCTTAACACGATCAAATTCAATTGCCGCCCCTAGAGAAAAATACTCAAGCCAAGAAGATAAATCACCTGCCGAAGCTTTTTGCAAATTTGTATAGTAAGTTACTGCATCCCGGTCATAGTATTCTTCCAAAGAAAAAAAGCGCCGAATATCATACCCACCTAAAAATAATATTAAAGTAGCTAGTGCCCGAGCAACTCTTCCATTTCCATCTATAAAAGGATGAATTCGTACCAATTCATGATGAGTTATTCCGGCCTTTAAAATTGGATGAATTGCATCTTTTTCCGGTTTATTCAACCAATAAATAAATTCTCTCATTAAAAATTGAATTTCTATTGACTGTGGGGGTCGAAACGTAACTTCGCCGGTTGCCGAATTTCTTATTATTACCTGCTTTGTTCGATACTCGCCTGACTGCTCGTTAGTTAATATTTTTTCTGTAATAATTCTGTGTAATTTTTTTATTAGTGGTTCGGTAATTTTATCTATTTTTTTCTTTGCCTCTTCATCAATTAATTCAATTACTTTTCGGTAATTAATAATCTCTTGAATGTCTCGTGGCCGACCTAAAACTTCTTTACCCATTAAAACATCTTTTGCCTCTTCTTTATGTAAAGCATTTCCTTCGATATGTGTACCATGATAAACAGAGCGAACAATCGCATCTTCTTTAAACTGTTTTTCCCAAAGAGGAAGAAGAGGAGAGTGACGAATCACTTCAACCGCCGCCTCAATTTTTGAAATATTATTTAATATTTTATTCGTAATATTAAAAGTTGGATTAAACATAAAAATATTATATATGATACCAATCTACAAATTTTATCCTAATTTACAAATTACAAATGTTTTTATTCGCATATTTGTAGATTCGCCCGCCTGCATCGCTTTGCGAAGCATTGCGGGCAGGCATTCATTCGTAGATTCGTATCATTATTATCTCCCATACCTTCTTTTTCTCTCACTATATTCCTTAATACAATTCTCTAAATCTTCGGTTGTAAAATCTGGAAAATTCTTTTTCACAAATATATATTCTGCATAAGCCGCCTGCCAAATCATAAATCCAGAAGTCCTTTTTTCACCACTAGTTCTTATCACTAAATCCACATTACTTTGAGGTAAATTCTTCGTATCAAGAAACTGGTTAAAAGATTTATCATCTAAATTCTGAATTTTAAATTCTGAATTATAAATTGCTTTTATTGTTCTTAAAATCTCATCTCTCCCCCCATAATCCAATGCAATATTCAAATAATATTTATCAAAATTCTTAGTTTTTTCCTCTGCGTTAACTATTTTTTTTAACAAATTTTTATTTAACCGATCTTTACGACCAAGATGAGTAATTTTTATTTTTTCTTTCAATGCCTCTTTTAAAGATTGGTCAATCATCATCTCATATAAATTCATTAGATAAGAAACCTCCTCTTTTGCTCTCCCCCAATTCTCCGTCGAAAAAACCCAAAGTGTGAGAATTTTTATTCCAAGCTCACTCGCTTTTGTAACAATTTTTTTTGCAACATCAAACCCCCGCCGATGACCCTCAAATGTCGGCAGACCTCGCTCTCTGGCCCAGCGCCGGTTCCCGTCAAGAATTATCGCTACATGATTTGGTATCATATTTGTACTTATTATAGTTGATTTATCTATCTTATTATAATAAACTTTTTTTATGCCAACAATCACACCCTTTATTAATCCCACAACATTTCCTGCGGCAAAATTTGCAAATTTAGGAATTATTCTTAATCTTTTACTTCCCTTAACTGGCGTTGGAGCAGTAATTATTTTCCTGATCATGATTTTGCAGGCCGCATTCACTATTTTAACCGGAGAAGGCAAATCCGATAACATTGCCAAAGCGCAAAAAACTCTTATGTTTGCCATTATTGGCTTAGTTATTGTTATCTCAGCTTTTGTTATTGTAAGATTAATTGGTGTAATGTTTAATATTCAAAACGTATTACCCTTATGAAATTAACAGCTAATGATATTGGAGGAATTTTCGGAACAATCGCCCCACCCCCTGGCACACCAGGCGGATCAAGTGATCCTGTCACCGCAATTTCTAGTCTTTTTAGCTTTGGACTACAATTTATTCTTGTAATTGCGGCAATTTCTCTTTTAATTTACCTTTTATGGGGTGCAATGGATTGGCTTTTTTCTAATGGAGAAAAAGAAAAATTAGCTAAGGCTCAAAATAAAATTATGAATGCTATTATCGGTATGCTTCTAATTATTATTGTCTTTACATTATTCACGGTCATTACTGGCACAATCTTAGGTAATAAAATTATTGAAAATACCAACGGTGGCTGGAGATTAATCATCCCCACAATCGCTCCCTAAATAATTATTCTTTCAATATCATTTTTATATCCTTTTTCCATAAGTATTTTTTTTATTTCTTCAATAAACACTTTCAACATACCTTTTTCTGAAGTCGCCTTAATTACTTTTCCTTGCCTCATAATTGCCGCTTGACCTTTCCCACCACATAACCCAATATCAGCAAAACTAGCCTCACCTGGGCCATTAACGACACAACCCATAACTGCCACTTTTAATGGTGCTTCAACTTTTACTAACATTTGCTCTACTTTCGCCGCTAAGCCAATTAAATCAATTTCTGTTCTACCACATGTTGGACACGAAATAATTTCTACTCCCTTTTGACGCAATTTTAAACTTTTTAAAATCTGCCAACCAACTTTTACTTGCTCTTTAGGATCTCCAGAAATCGAAACACGTATTGTATCTCCAACTCCCTCAGATAAAATTGATCCAATTCCCACCGCACTTTTTATTGATCCCGACCAAACAGGACCAGCTTCAGTAATACCCACATGAAGTGGATAATTAAAACGCTTTGCAAATAATAAATGTGCTTCTTTAGTTAAAACTACATCTGAACCTTTTAAAGAAATAATAATGTCGTGGAATTTAAGTCCTTCAAGTATTTTTATATGCCGAGTAGCCGATTCAATCATTACTCTTGGAATACCGAACTTACCATATTTTGCATAAAGATCTTTTTCTAACGACCCCATATTTACTCCAATTCTAATTGGAATATTTTTTTCTCTGCACGCATTAACAACTGCCTTAACTTTTTCTTCTCCTCCAATATTTCCTGGATTAATTCTTACTTTATCAACCCCTTGCTTAATCGCTTCAAGTGCAAAAAGATATTGAAAATGAATATCTGCCACTAATGGAATATTTATTTGTTTTTTTATTTCCCCAAGTGCCTTAGCCGATTCCATATCTGGAGCTGTACAACGAATAATTTCACATCCAACTTTTTCCAATTCTAATATCTCAGCAACTGTTTTTTTTACATCACTTGTTCTTGACTGAGTCATGGACTGCACTCTTACCGGATTCCCTCCGCCAATAATTAACCTTCCTACTTTAACTGGTCGGGTATTTTCTCTTTTTATTAACTTTTTATTTTTGTCCATATAATATTTTCATAAATAATTTTTAAATTACTAAAGGCTTTTTTTGCTT
>CAYZAZ010000014.1:0-7388 GCA_964476545.1 uncultured Gammaproteobacteria bacterium | reverse complement strand
CCAACCAATGATAAACCCGAACCAGCAAGCTGAATATTTAATGCTCCATTTTTAATCAAATCTCTTTTAATTTCCTTTAATATCGGAAAATTTCTAATTGCTAGACTTTCAAAATCATTATGTAAACTTTTTATAACTCTATGCAAATCTTTTTTTAATAAAGTTTTTTTTAATTGATCAAATTTATATAAATTTTTTCCTATTTCATTTATATTCAAATCTTGATACATCGCTCCTGTTGATGGTTTTACCTCAACTGGTGTGATTATTATTACATTCAATCTTGGGGCATTAAATTTTAATTTATTCACTTTACTTCCATCCTCTAAAACTTCACATAACCCACCAATTAAGGAATAATACACATCTTTACCCAACTGTCCCGCAATTTTATTCAATTCTTTTTTAGAAATTTTTACACGCCAGAATTTAATTAAGGCTTTTAAAGTAGCCGCCGCATCACTACTTCCCCCACCAAATCCCGCCTTAATTGGAATATTTTTTTTTAGAATAATTTCTACCCCAAATTGCTTATTACCAGTAAATTCTTTTAACAAAATGCCCGCTTTATAAACTAAATTGTTTTTTTGAATAGATAACTCCTTATTATTACAAATAACTCTAATGATGTTTTTATTTTTTTTAATAATCAATTCATCAGCTAAATCTAGTTCACAATTTAAAAACTTAACCGGAAATAAACCATTCTCAAGTTTCTTCGGAATTAAATGAAGATTTAAATTTAATTTTGCCCAAGCTTTTACCTTCATTTTAATAAATTAACAATTACTATCGCCTGAATTCCTTCTCCCCGACCAAAAGCAGTCAAATTATCTCCTGAAGTAAATGTTATTCCTACCTGATCAATATTTATTTCTAATAATTTACTTATTTGTTCTTTTATCTCATAAATTACTTTAAAAGGTAATCTTGGTCTTTTTGCTTCCACACTAATTGAAATATTACCAACAATAAATCCCAATTTTTTTACTTTTTGAAAAATATAATTTACATATTCTTTACTATCGGTTACTTTCTTTTCCAAACACATTGAGTCAGCCCAAGTTCCAAGCGAATCACCACCTATGGCACTGCTTAAAGCATTACAAATACTGTGCAAAAAAACATCCCCATCAGAGCTCGCCAGTAAACCAATTTCGTCTGGGATTTTTACTCCCCCTAAAATTAACGGCTTATTTCTTTCTCTCTCAAATTTATGGGAATCTTGACCTATACCAATTCTATTCATTTTTATTAGTATAACTTAATAATTTATCAGCGATTATAATATCTTGTAAATATGTGATTTTCATATTAATCTCATCACCAGGAACAATTTTTACTTTTTTTCCAATTTTTGTTACCATCTCACTATCATCAGTCGAAACAAAATGCTTGTCATTAATTGCCTTTTCAAAAGCCTTTAAAAGTAGCTTCCTTTCAAAACCCTGCGGAGTTTGCGCAATCCAGGTATCTTGCCTCGCAAGTGATTTCTCAATAAACAAATTTTTATGAGTTTTAATTGTGGCCGTTGGAGGAATAGCCGTCATCGCCGCACCATATTTAATAACTTCTTTAATTAACTTTTCAATTAATTTTATTGGCGTCAATGGTCTATTCCCATCATGCGTAATAACATATTTTCCTTTTGCTTCCTTAACTCCTTTATACACCGACATAATTCTTTCTTTTTCTGCTTCTACTATTTTTACATTCAATTTTTCTTTTTTAAATAGGTCTTTATAAAGATTAATCTCCTCTTTTTTAACCAAAACAATAATTTCATTAATATTTTTTGCCTGACTAAATCTTTTTACTGTATGAATAATTACCGGTTTATTTTTTAATAAATATAACATCTTATTCTTACCAAATCTCAATGCTTTTCCTCCTGATGTAATTACCGCTGAAACTTTAATTGACATTTTCCCTCCCCCATTTTTCAGCCATAAGTATTTGCTCTAAGTTTGGATTTACTATTACTTGATGTTTATCCATAGTATTTTCAATTAATTGAGCAATTTCTGTGAATTTTATTTCCCCTTTAATAAATTTCCTTACAGCCGTATCATCTGCTCCATGTAATACCGCAGGCATTGTTCCCCCTGCTTTTAAGGCTTTAAAACCTAATCTTAGACCAGGAAATTTTTTATAAGGAGCCTTTTCAAAACTCATTTTTTTATTAATTAAATCAGTAAAACTTGTTACTTTTGCCATTTTTCTTTGCGGATAAAAAAGCGCGTGTTGAGTATATCTTTTCATATCGGCCGTTCCAATTTCGGCAATAATGCTCCCATCACTATACTCAACCATTGAATGACAAAGATACTCCGGATGAACTATAATATTAATTTTTTCAACCGGTAAATCAAATAACCACCTTGCCTCAACAACTTCAAAGCTCTTATTTAAACAAGTTGCACTATCAACGGTTATTTTCTCACCCATTCTCCAAGTTGGATTTTTATAAATATCTTTTAAAGTGATTTTCTCTAAATCACTATTGCTCATTGTAGCAAACTTACCTTTTCCCATCGTAAGAACTATTTTTTTTACTTCACTATTTTTTCCTGCTCTCAAACATTGAAAAATGGCTGAATGTTCTGAATCAATAGGAATTATTTTAACTTTATTTTTTTTGGCTTCTTTCATAACTAGTTCTCCAGCCACAACCATCACTTCTTTTGTTGCTAAAGCAATATTTTTCTTAGCTTTAATTGCCGCCAGAGTTGGTTTTAATCCTGCCAATCCAACGACAGCAACAATAATCAAATCCGCCTCTTTCAAAACCGCAATTTTTTCTAATTCTCCTTCACCTAAACCAATAACTTGTGGCTTAAATTCTTGACGCTGTTTTTCTAAAAGCTCCTTATTTTTATTCGCTGTTAATCCAATTACTTTAAATTCATTGGGATAAGCACGAACAATATCAAGAGTTTGTCTGCCAATGTAGCCCGTTGATCCTAAAATAACAATTTTTTTCATAATTAACTTTCCATACCAATTTGTACCACAACGTCTCGACTACGTGGACAATCAAGTTCTATTAAAAATATTCTTTGATACATTCCAAAAGCAAGCTTACCATCAATTACCGGTATAAACTCACTTGTTGCCCCCATTAAAAGATGTAGACAATGTGAATGACCATTAAGACAATCTGATGCTCCCACATCACATACTAAATTTTCTGTTCGAATAGATAAATCATTATGATGATAATATTGTTTATCTGGAATTAACTTTTTCACAAATATTTCGAAATCTTTACAAATACCTCTCTCTTTTTCATTAATTCTAATAGCGGCCGTTGTATGTTTTGAAAAAACGACCACATAACCATTTTTTGCCTTACTTTTTTTAAGCAAATTTTCAACATCTTCAGTGATATCGATAAAATCGATAAATTTTTTAGTTTTATAATTAAGTACATGATTCTCAATTCTCATAGGTTTTTTAACATAGGAAAAATTACATTTTCCCTAATAACTTGTAAATTTATAATTTGAGCATTTTTCTTTTTAAAAAACTCAAGCACTTCATTAACTAAATAATCAGGAGCAGATGCACCTGCCGTAATACCAATATTTTCATGACCAACCAACCATTCCTCTTTTATTTCAGAGACATCATCGATTAAATATGATTTTCGACCTTCTTTAATGCTAATATCTTTTAGACGACTAGAATTTGAGCTCGATTTCGAACCAACAACCAATATCAAACTCGTCTTTTTTGCTAACTCTTTAACCGCAGCCTGTCTGTTTTGAGTTGCATAACAAATATCAAATACAGGAGGCAACAATAAATTAACAAATTTCTTCTTTAATTTTTCAATTATTTCTTTTGTTTCATCGAAACTTAAAGTTGTCTGGGACAATACAATAATTTTTTCTTCATTGGATAACTTTATCTTGTCTACCGCCTCAAGACTATCAATCAACAATCGTAATCCCTTTGGTATTTCTCCCAGGACTCCTTTTGGCTCAGGATGATTTTTATGACCAATATAGATAATGAAATAGCCTTCCTTAGCATATCTTTTCGCTTCTAAATGAACTTTTGTAACCAACGGGCAAGTCGCGTCATAGACAACTAAGTTATTTTTTCTGGCCAATTCATAATCTTCTAGTGGACTTCCATGAGCACTAAAAACCGCTATTGAACCATTGGGTATTTCTTGAACTTCATCAACAAAAGAAGCGCCTTTTTTTTCAAAATCTTTAATTATATGTTTATTATGAACCAAATGGTGTTTTACATATACTGGCTTACCATGTTTTTCTAAGACTTTATCAAGTATTTCAACCGCTCTTTTTACGCCCCCGCAAAACCCATGGGGATTAACTAAATATACTTTGACCATATATATTTAGTCTCCAAAGTATAAAAAATCATTCAAATAAACGGAATTCTGAAGATCTTAAAAAAAGAAAATAGTATTGAGACGGGAATAAAAATAACTAAATAAATGCAAATCATAAAAATAATCCGGTAAAAGCCTTGTCTCGATGAAAATCTTAATGATAAATAAATTAAGATTATTTTCCACAAAAGTAAACTTAAAGAAAACGCAATAAAAAAAATACTAAACCCGCGCCCTAAAAATGACATTGTTCTTGGGGGTGGCAAAAAATAAAAAAGTAACGAATTGGCAACAAACCAAATAAAAGTTGGTAAAAGCGAATACATAAACGTAAAAAGAAAACTGGAAAACATAATTTTTTTATAAAACATTTTGCTTAATAAATAAAATAAACTAATCATAATTAAAAAATTAATCATAAAGAACAGAAAAATAACCGTCGCCGGAAAGATAGGCTCTCGAAGATAATATATAAATTTAAAATATAAAAAAACAAATAATAGAATAATTAAAAGTTGGGAATAATCTTTTTCTTGACTTATTTTTCGAAGCGTCTTATATGGAGAGAAAACTAAAAAAATAAAATTTCTAAATACAATAATAATCGAGGCTAATATTTTAGAAACCATATTGTAACAAACTCACTAATCGAATCAATAGATAACCAAATGTAAAGTACATCAGAACTGCGACAAAAAAAGCTAGAGGGATAATAATTATAAAAGGCATTGTTTTTAAAGGCTTAGTTGTTTTTTTAAATATAGAGGTTAGTGGCCAAAAACCAAGATTATTTGGTTCAACAATAAATACCTCACTTAACTTTTTTCTAAATTTAATACTAACTGTACTCATGATTTATATTAAATATTAAAAAGCAAATATTAAAATGACAGAGTAAAATGCAAAATGTCTGATCTTTTTAATTTTTTATTTGTCATTTTGATATTTAATATTTGATTTTTTATTTAAACTGTATTTCTAAATACATTAATAAATGCCTTTCTAGCTCTGAATAGCAAACTTTCCGTTGCTTTAAAACTTAAGGCTAATTTCCGAGCAATACTATCCACCTTTTCCTCTTCTAAATATTTTAGTCGCAGTACCAAGCTATAATCATTCGGAAGTTTACTAAAAACATTACTAATCTTTTGTGCTAGTTCCTTTTTTTCTATCTTATCATCGATGATAACCGTTGCTAATCTCTCCACAATAAAAGAAGGAATGGCTGAAAAAAGAATCTTCTTAATTTTCTTCTTCCGAATATAATCTACTATTTTATTCCGGGCAATTGTAAAAATAAAAGTTTTAATGGAAGACTCTCCTCTAAAGTCACGAATATCCTCAATAAAGTCTAAAAAAACATCTTGGGTAATTTCTTCGGCAATTGATTTATCTTTTATCTGCCGGCAAATATATTGAAAGATAATTACAGAATACTGTTTATAAAAATTCAAAAGCGCCCGCTCATCCTTTTTAATAATTTGTGAAATTAATTTGTATTCTTCTTTCGTCAGCATATTGTCATTCCGCACTTGACCTCCGACTCGGAGGTCTTGATGCGGAATCTATTTAATTTACAATTTGGATTCCCGCCTTCGCGGGAATGACAGGTGATATAATAGTATTTTATCATTTATGAATAAAAATATTTCTCGTCTAATTAAACTGGGCTTCTTAATCATTGTTTTAATTGTTTATCTATATTCTAAAGAAAAAATCTTTCCTCTTTTATTTCCAAAAAAAATTATTCAGCCTTTTAAAAACCTAACGGTAAGTACAGTAGATCAGCTTTCAATCACCTTTGAAAATAAAACTATTGAGATAATTAAAAAAAATAATCAATGGTTAACTAATGGATATAAAGCCGATAATGAACGAATCAATCTAATTTTCGAAAATATTTCAAAAATTATTCAAGATGATATTGTCTCTCTTAATAAAAAAAAGCATGCTGAATTAGGTATTATTGAAAACAAAATCACTTTTAAGTCAAAAAATGTCAAAAATGTTTTATATATTGGCAATAGTGCAACTATTGATAAAAACTATATTCGAGTTAACAATAATAATGAAGTCTTCCTTGCTTCAGGATTTACTGATATATTTTCACCCTTTGATTATCGAAATTTAAAGGTTCATCTAATTGACGATGAAAATAAAGTTACCACAATCAATATTAATAATCTCAAATTAGAAAAGAAAAAAGATAAATGGTTCATCGGAGAAAAAGAAATTAAAAAAGAAAGTGTAGATTTTTACCTCAGCGATTTAAAAACTTTAAAAGCGACAGATATTTTGAGCCAAGAAGTTACTTTATCTTATCCCGAATTGACAATAAAAATTCCTAATAAAGAACTTAACTTCTACCCCATAAGCGACGATCAAGAAAATCACTATCTAAAAACAACTAACTCTCCCCTCATCTATAAAATCTCCAGTGCCTCTTTCACTACGCTTAAAAAAGAAGAAAAAGATTTTATTGAGTAAATTTAAAGGTAGAAAGAATCTGATCATAAATGTTATAATTTTCTTTTACTTGCTCCATTAAACTAATCATAAAAAGATATTCTCCGTCTTTTGTTGAATTATTCGAAAAATATGTTGCTTTATAATAAGCACCCTTCATTCCTTGATTACCATCGTTATCTGATATAACTCCAGAGGCTTGTTTCCCTTTTCTTTTAGATACTAAAATATCTGTTTCTATTATTGTTTTTAAGTTTAAAAATCCTCTTAATTTAAGACCATTAATCGCATCTTCTGGCGTTTTTTCACAAGGATATGTCTGTGTAATTTCTGGTTTATAACAACCAGTTAAGGACATGGTTATTCCAAATATAGGAGCATCTGTTTCTGCTTTAATTTTAAAATCAGATGCCTTACTTAAAACAATTGAAAATTTATCATTTGAAATGATATGGACATTGTATGATGTTGGATATTTAAACTCAATTCCCACCTCTTTGTTTTTATATGTTTTCCAATTGGCAGTTTCATCAACTGTTACTGGAGTAGGAGATGT
>CAYZAZ010000013.1:0-21306 GCA_964476545.1 uncultured Gammaproteobacteria bacterium | reverse complement strand
CGGAAGCTTCTTCAAGTAAAAAAAAGGGGGGATTTAAGTGTCCTTTTTGTCCGGGAAATGAAAAAATGACGCCTGGTGAAACTTTTCGGATGGGAGATGGGGAAAAAGATGAGCCAGGTTGGCAGGTACGTGTCATTCCTAATAAATTTCCGATTACCGATTATCATGAAGTAATTATCCATTCGCCATCAGAGACGGCAGATATCGAAACGCTACCTTTAAAGCACGTAGAATTAATTATTAAAACTTATAAAGAGCGCTTCAATTTTTATAAAAAAATGGGCCAGGTGTTAATTTTTTGTAATCACGGAGAGCACTCTGGGGCCTCACTCAAGCATCCTCATTCTCAACTGGTGGTTATTCCTTCACAAATTAATTTGGATACGCTAACTTGTGAGCCAATTACGAATATTGTAGAGGAAAATACTTATTTCAATGTGTATTGTCCGGATTTTTCGCAGTGGCCCTATGAAGTGTGGATTGCACCAAAAAAGCAAAATACTGTTTTTGGGGATTTACCAGATGTAGAAATTGCAGATTTGGCAATTATTTTGCAAAGGATTGTTCGGCAATTGCAAAAAATATTTAATGAACATCACTTAACAAAAAATATGACTTTTGCCTATAACTATTATCTCTATCCCAAGGAAAATTGGTATTGGCGCATAATTCCTCGATTTGTCCACCGGGCGGGGTTTGAGCTTGGAACTGGTCTTTCGGTGAATATGATTGACCCCACCGATGCGGCCAGACAACTGCGTGGGGAGGAGGAAAAGATTGTTTCAGTTATGAAAAAAATAAAAAATCTGAGTAAAAGTTAGTGAATATTATAATTTTCTCCGTCCGTACTTTTTATATTTTCATATACCCCTTGACAGTCCAGTTTTATTCCTGTTATATTGATAAGTATGGTCGGAAATGATAAAAATTTAATTGACAGTTTAGAAAAACTACGTAAGAAAATTTATGATGACACTGCGGACGTATTAATTGAGGGTTTAAAAGAGGGGAAAATATCGATGCAAGACTCCGAAAAGATGGCTCGTTTTGTGAATACGATTGTGCCGGTGATAAAAAATAAAAGTGAAGCCGTAACTTTTTTGGATATGCTCATGAAAAGATGGGATGTTTATAAAAATGTGTGCACGATTATTAAATATCAGCAAAAAGAAGAAGAGACGCAGGAAAAACTGCAACAGATCCAACAAAAATTATATCAATTTACAAGTAAAATCTAAAAAATATGCCAGCCGGATTAGCAACACCAGATAGACCAATTAGTACAGCCGATGCGATGGTTGGAATGCGAGGAGCAACTCCTTTACCAAATGAATTAAAAGCAGAGGCTTATTGGGCTCAAAGGATTCAGCAAGAAAAAGCGGCACGTGGGGGTGGGGAATTTGCCTGGAAAATTGCTCCTCGAGCAACTGAAAGAAAAAAAGGTTACGACCCAAAAAATGCAGAAGCTGATGTAAAAGCCATGGAAGGCGATGTTCAAGAGGCACGAATGCAGATTGATCAAAATGCAAGATTAGATATTTATGTGCGTTTAGCAAAATTACCTCCAAAAAATCAGAGAACCGAATTTGCTCATTTTAAGACCATCAATCCTTCATTATTACCAGATAGAGATATAAATCAGTTTCAACAATCATGCAATACTCTTTTACAACAAGATCCAGTTATTCAAGCAGCTTTATCAGAATTACCACCAGCGGCAAGGCAAAAAGCATTAGATTATTTGGTGCAGAATTCTGATTTAGGCGATCGAATAAGCGCTGGTCTTCAGGAAGCACATGAGAAAATTTCCCAACTTCCTCAATCAGAGAAAGCAAAAAGTGAACAGGTAAGAAAAGCACAAGAGGTGGCGCAAGCGAAGCAGGTAGCTCAGCTGGCGGAAAAATTTAGAAGAGCATTAGGGATAACTCAAATTAATGGTCAAGATTTAAATGTAGCTATTGAAGACGCACTTGGAAAATCAGCTAATGCATCAGATGCTAGTCGATTGTTAATGGATAAATTTGGTATTGGAGCAAATGAGATAGTAGCAATTCAAAAATATTCAAAAACTCCAGGGAAAAATCAATCTCTTCCTCCTTTTTTTGATGAATACCAAAAATTAAGCACTTTATTAGCAATGGAAAATGCTAGTTTAGTTCAAATGGTGGCGCAGAGTGTTGACATGTCGCTTTCTCAGCAACCAACTCAACAATCAGAAGCAGCAAGATTAAAACAACAGGAAGCAATTATTACCGATTTAAAATTACTTCCAGGAGAAGCGGTGAGAGAAATTTTGACAACAAATTTAAGAGAATTAGAACAAGAAAGAGTAGAAATTCATCGATTTGAGGAAGCTGAGGCGTTAAAAACACAAAGTCAGGAAGATTCTCGGGCTTTGGCGGCTTTAAATCGGGCGATGGAAACAGATTGGGTGTCGTATGATGAACAGAAAGGTGAAAGAAATATAAATGGTGATAATATAATTGCCGAGATGAAATTTTTAGCGGCTTATGGTGAGAGGGGACAAAAATTATTAATAGCCCAAAAATTAGGATTAATTGACAAGAGTGCTGTCGAGGGAATCAGTAATCAAACTGATCCTAAAACAAGACAGGAAATGGTTGATAGTATATTTTTAAATCTTGAGCCTGCCCAACAAACAATAGTGGCTAATTTATTAGCGCAAAAAGGCGCCGAATATAGACAGGGTTTGGTTTTAGCCAAATTAGAGATGGATCAATATCTAAGTGAAGGAATGCTGGGTCAAAAGCTTCGATTAAAAAATAAAGCCAATTTTATTTTTGATGGTAAAAATATGTCAATTAGAGATATTAATAGTTTAATAAAAAATAAATTATTAGGTAAATTTGATATTAAAGAAGAAGAATGGAAGAGATTTTATAAATCTTTTGGAGCTGATTATGAAGCGGCCAAGCAACAAAATGCAAATCTTCAGCAGGCGGAAAATGATCTAAAGGAAAAAGGAATAATTACTGATTCAAAATTAAAATATTTACTTTGGTTTTTGATTACTATTATGGGTTTCACTGCTGGGGCCGCTTATGGAGTATTGCCTTTGATGGCTGCAGGATTAGGTGGTAAGGCAGCGGCGGTTGCTGGTGGAGTAGCTGGTGCTGGTATTCTTAACAAGGTTAGCAAACACATGGTTCAATAATTTTAAATATTTATGAATCAATACAATCAAGAAATAAAAACTGATTTAGAAAAAGTTTTAGCGGAGCGGATTCTTTTGGCTTTAGATAACAAACAAATTAAATTGGAAGAAATGAAAGAAATGGCCAATTATGTATTGGACAAGGTGGAAAATATAAAAGATTACGATCAGATGCTTCTTTTTTTAACTATGTTAAAAGAAAAATGGGTAATTTTTAAAGACGTTCATGGAATTTTTAATGCAAAAAATAAACAAGAAGGGGAGCAGGCGGTAATTAATAAATTAGAAAATTATTTAAAGGGAGTAAATTAATATGGCAGATCCGGGCATGGTTGAACCACAATTAGCAAGACGAGTCGCGCTTGAGGCGGCGCCAACTCCAGCGAGTGCGGGGATTAATCAGGCATTGGTCGCGGAACTACGCAAGCAAATACAAACAGATCCGGAAAACGCTTTAAAAGTAATGGGTGGTCGGGAAGTGCCCAGTCGGGAAGTGGCGATGGCGCTTCTTGATCAAAAAATTAGTCCATCTGACGTACCGGTTAATCCAGTTACGGGTATAAAAGATCGCACTGATGAAGCAGGGCGGATTGCTAATGGTTTACCAGTTGGCGCACTTGGACCTGGTGCTCGACCAATTAATGAAATTAATTTTTATAATCAATCAGAGACACGGATGAAAGACGTGTATGATTTTTTGGAAAAAGGAACGGTGACGCCGGTAATTCGAGCTGAGGTTTTGAAGTCTCTTTATAATGATCCCGGTTATAGAGAAATTTTAAAAGAAGTTGGTGCCCCAGCGGGATTAAATATTGATCTTTTATTTAATACATATATTACGACACCGGCGGCAATTCCGGTGGTGTATCGAAATTTATTGGATTCAATTATTTCTCATCCAGAATATAATGCTCAACTGCGTAAATTAGTGAAAGATAGATTACAAGTCAGTGAAATAAAAGATGACCCGGCTTTGGAACTTCGAAAAAGATTGGCGGCGGCAGAACAAGAAAGTAATGTGATTCAATTACAGCTTGGACCAGGGGCAAATTCTTTACCCTCTCAAATTTCAGCAATTGATGCGATTTTAGCCTCAGCTGCACCAGGATCAATAAAAAATCGATTATCACTAGCAATGACAAATCGAAATATTCATCAGACGACTGTTACCACACTTGGTGGAACTCAAGCGGCTTTACAAAATGCATTGTCAAAGGCAAATAATGCAGCAGCAGCTCAAACCGCTTTAGATACTTTTAATAATACTAGAGCAACTGGTGGGGTATTATCAGATGCGCGAATAGATTTACAGAAATCAATAGATGAAATTGCTGAGATTATTCAAGAGCAAAAAGATCTGAAAGATCAAAGAATGGCATATCAACAGCAGGTGGCGGCTTATAGTCAAAGACTACCGGGTTTATTAAGTGAAATTGCAAATCTAAGTTCGAGTCTTATGCCTTATGAAAATAAAAGGCGGATGGAAGAACAGTTATTTGTTGATAATTTGCGCTTTATTTTTACGGATACAGCTAAAGAATATTTAGATGCCCGCATGGGTAGAATTCAAGGCGTGATTGAGAAAGTTCAGGGAGAATTAAAAGCAACCGCTGATAAAGCTGTTGCTGAATTAATTGAAAAAAAGACTAAGGAGCGCTGGTTTAGGAAAAGTACGGGCAAATTGCTGGGAATTTTTGAAAGGAAGATTTCTATTGATAAAAAAAGAACACTTCAAGACTATGAAATTTTTAAAAGTCAAGGTGTTGACGGATTGGTGAGAGCGATGATGAAGGGTGATGTTGATCAGATGGTGAGGAAAAAATATGGCGTGATGGCATTGACTCCGGCAATGCAAGCAGAAGTGGATGCAAAATTAAAAGAAATTGCAGGGAGGGAATTGGCAACAAATATGACGGTGCAAATGTTAGCTTGGAGCTACCGATTGGGGAAGCGGCCAGGGGCAAATGAAGCGATGTATTTGGAAAAAAGAAACCCAGGGCGTTTGTTGCAGGGTTTTGAGTCAGATGATGGTTTTAAAGTTCAGATGCAGGAATTAATTAATAAAGGAGCGGTTCAAGAGCCAAAACATTTTTGGCAAAATATTTCCAGATTTTTTTCTGGAGGAATGACTGGAGTACCAGCCACACCATAATATGATTGATTCACCAGAAATACCATTATCACAAAGTCCAAAGATTGATATGTCTGATGTGCCTCATGGTGCGCAGATTGGAATGGAACCGACAATGCCCGGGGGGCCTTTAAATTCTACTGAACAAGCTGGAGCCCAACAACAAGCGATGATAGAGCAACAACAGCAACAAGAATTTATGAAGCTTTTAGAAGCCGCTGCAGTCGAAAATGCAAAAGCGAAAAAGCCCGATGGTAAAAAAGTAAAGGTTGTTCCTGTACAAAAAATAAGAGTTCCCCTTACTGAAAGATTAAAAAAAACTGGGGAAAATATGAAAAAGGGCTTTCAAAATATTTTAGCTATTCCAGGAAGAGTAATGACCAAAATAAGCGAATCAGTGGGTGGGTTGAGAAAAAAAATTCTTCCTAAAAAAGAATCAAAAGCCCCACTACCTCCTCAACACGGCCAGGCTACTCCTACTCCAGCTTAGGTAGTCAAACAATTTTTATTTAAGAAGTATGCTCACGGAAGAATTAGTCTTACTATATAATAGTTTATGGACATTGAAATTAACACAGACTTTAAGAAAGCGCTAAATCTACTTGAGGGAGAAAAAAATCTTTTTATTACTGGTCGGGCGGGTACGGGAAAGTCTACTTTTTTAAAATATTTTTGTGAAAATACCAAAAAACAATTTGTTCTTTTGGCGCCAACCGGTGTGGCCGCTGTTAATATTGGCGGCCAGACGATTCACTCTTTTTTTAGATTCAAACCGGGTGTAACGCTTGATGAAGCGGAAAAAATAGGTAAACGTAATCAAAAAAATAAACTTTATCAAAAATTAGAACTTTTAATAATTGATGAAATTTCGATGGTGCGGGCGGATCTTTTTGATTGCGTAGATATTTTTCTCAAAAAAGCGAGAAAAAATAATCTACCTTTTGGTGGTGTCCAATTGCTTTTCATTGGAGATCTTTATCAACTACCACCTGTGGAGCGAGCGGAGGAAAAGGAAAGTTTTAAAAGAGTTTATGAATCGCCGTATTTTTTTTCAGGCAGAGCGATGAAAGAGCTAACTTTAGAAATCATTGAATTTGAAAAAATTTACCGACAAAAAGATAGTCGATTTATTAATCTTTTAAATAAAGTAAGAAATAAAAGCATTGAAGAAGAAGATATTCATAAATTAAATGAACGCTATATTAAAGATTTTGATGAAAAAGAGTATCAAGATCATATTTATTTGACCACTAGGAATTTGCAAGCCGATGAGGTAAATGGCAGAAATTTAGATCGGCTTAAGGAAAAAAAGTTTATTTTTACAGCAGAGAGTGATGGTGAGTTTGAGAGAAATCTTCATCCGGCTGAGGAAATTTTAATTCTAAAAAAAGGGGCTCGGGTGATGTTTTTAAATAATGATAAATTTAATCGCTGGATAAATGGGAGCTTGGGTTGGGTTAAAAAAATTAATAAAGAAAAAATAATTGTGGCGGTAGATGGCGGGGGAGAAGAAGAGGTAGAACAATATACTTGGGAGATAAACGAGAATTATTTTGATCAAGAAATAAAGATAATAAAAAGAAGAACAATTGGAAGTTTTACTCAGGTGCCACTCAAGCTTTCTTGGGCAATTACGATTCATAAAAGTCAAGGAAAAACATTTGACAAGGTTGTGATTGATATTGGTCGGGGGACATTTACTTCGGGTCAGGCTTATGTTGCCTTGTCTCGTTGCCGAAGCTTTGAAGGGATTGTGCTTAAAGCACCACTTAAAAAAAATCATATTTGGCTTGATTGGCGAGTGATGCAATTTTTAACTAATTTTCAATATAAATTAGCTAAAAAGGAATTATCAGATGAGAAGAAAGAATTATTAATTAGGCAAGCGATTGAAAAAAAACAAAAAATAGAAATAATTTATCTTAAGGCCAAAGATGAAAAATCAAAGAGAATTATTCTACCAAAAAAATTACAGATGGAAGAATATAATGGACACGATTATCTGGCATTGACGGCCTATTGTTTTTTACGCACGGGAGAGCGAATTTTTAATGTAAAACGAATAATTCAGATAAAGCAGATCGTTCTATAATTTTATATATTTACCTCCATAAGTAGTTTTTTAAAGATTTCATATTAACTATATTACGATCGTACCATAGCTAATATTTTTCTTAGTTTAATCTGGCTGTTTTTATTCAATATTTATTAACTTGACAACGATCGTACTATAGTTAATACTAATTAAATGAGAAGAAAAGAGGAAAAGTTTTTTCTTAATAAAAAAAATAAAGAAAAAAAATTAAGACCAGGTCAATTATATTGGGAGCTTTTAAAGGTAATCGGAATGACATTGGTTTCGGGTGGGGGAGGAATTATGCGACCAATGTTGCCAATTGCCATTGAGGAAGTAATTAGAATCACTAAAGAAATAAGTAAGGCAAATATTAGAGAAGCAAGTATTAAAAAAAGTCTTGAAAATTTGGAAAAAAAAGAAATTATTGATCTGATTGAAAAAGATAACAACGTTTTTGTTTATATTAAAGATCATAATCATCCCTTTATTTTAAAATATTCCATTAAATCACTTTTAGATCTAAAAAAAAATAAAAAATGGAATGGTAAATGGTTTTTAGTTTTTTTTGACGTGCCCGA
This sequence comes from uncultured Gammaproteobacteria bacterium, assembly GCA_964476545.1. Taxonomy (GTDB): domain Bacteria; phylum Patescibacteriota; class Microgenomatia; order UBA1406; family GWC2-37-13; genus CAYZAZ01. The sequence continues at coordinate 13,345 of CAYZAZ010000013.1, read as the reverse complement.
AATACAAAGAAATAAAAGGGATTATCTGAGGAAATTTCTTTTAAAAGTTGGTTTTTATCGTTATCAAAAAAGTGTTTATCTTTTTCCATATGAATGTGAAAATGAAATAGGATTAATTAAGCGAATCGTTGAGGGAGCAAAATATATGAAATATATTATTGCCGAGAGAATTGAGGATGAATATACTGCAAAAACTTTTTTCCACTTGAATTAAAGTTAACTCTATTACGATCGTACTATAGTTAATATATTCTGTAATATTTATTCTTCTTTTTCGATGCCGAGAAGTTTCATGACAACGGCTTTGCGATAGCGCCGGTCGCCACGGGAGTTAATGCGGATGGCGGGAAGTTTATTTTTTTTACCCCAGCGTTTGATTGTCAAAGGAGAAACGCGAAGTAAATTAGCCACTTCACGAATGGTTAATAAATCTGGTAAATCTTCGATTGATACTTTGTTTCCTGTTTTGGTAGGGATTGACATAGTGTGATTATAAAAACTCAAAGCTCAAATGTCAAATGTCAAATAAAATAATGACCCAATCATACCATTTACTACTCTTGTATTTACATTAAAATTTTGTTATCTTTTTTATAGTATATATATGTCAGTATTTGTTTTTTTACATGAAAAAGAAATTTAAAAATCAACAGGGCCTGCCCGCAATTGCCCACAATATTAAGTTTTGGCAGGCGGGTGAAATTGCAACTATTCTAACAATAGCTGTTCTACTTGTCATCGGGACGACAACTTTTATTTCTTCTTTAGTTTTAAAGAATAAAAACACAACAGAGACAAAAGCTGCTGCCAATGATATTACAATCTCCAATATTTTTTCAGATACTGGAGAGCTGATAATACTTCAAAATGGAAAGTGTGGAATACTTGAAGAAAATGGGCAAGGAAAAATTGTTCGAAATAATAATGGTACACCAGTTGATGGCTTAGCAAATTGTCAAGAAACTGATTTTGCTCCAGTTTATTCTAAATTTTTCACTTATGCAAAAACGGAATTAAAATATGAAGAAGCAATCTCATCACCAGTTCCAAAAAAAATCAAACCATTATTAACACCTTCACCAAGAGCCTTGATAAATTCAACAGCACAATCACCAGCAAAATATACCCAATTGAATTGCTTGGCGCATAAGGGAGATTATTCTGATTTATTTTATGCCACACAGGTAAAAGAAAGTAACAAAATAGTGACTTATTATTATGAAGATGACAAAGGAAAAAAAGTTATTACTAATACAAAAGTATCTGATTATAGAAATGATTTATGGAAATGGTGTAACAAAGATTATTCAGCAAAAAAATGCGCAGTTAATCAAAAAATTTATTATTTAGCAGAAGTTAATATTAGTAAAGCAATAAAGCGCTTTTATTATTATAAAGAACAGAATTTATTAGGTCTTTTAGGATACGCAGATAATGCTAATATAAGGCCACAAGAATTACAAAATTATTGTGGCGACAATAAAGAGTTAGTCGCTCCTCCTGTAGTTATAGAAGCTAGTCCAATAGTAGTTAATACACTTATACCAACTCCCTTTTGTCAAAATATAAAAATTCCAAAAATTCCTGAAGGGTTTTTTGCAGTTGGAGCTGTTTGTACTAATGGGAATAACGATTGTAAACAATACGATTTAGCTAAATCAATTAATAATTATGTTGAAATATATACTCGATCAGAATTGAAAATAGCAAAAAATGAAATGGAAGTCAAAAATCTATTAGTTCAAATTATGTTTAAAGGTTTATTGGATAGTACGGGTAACATTTTAAATGATATTTCTAAAAAAACACCCTTAGCTCAGTTTTCAATTAAAATGGGGAATAAAAACTTTATAATTCCCGGCCCTTTTAGACTTCTTCAAGGAGAGTTAAAAGTTGTTTCATTAACCTCTAAATTAGTAGGATATTTTGGAAAGGAATTTAATATTGTTGTAAATTTATTATTTGGTAAAGCATTAGACAATGTTTGTAATTGAATATTAATATGAATCCAAAAATTATTCTATACACAAAAATATTTTTAGTTTTAGGAATTACTTTTTTTGTGACGCGAATTGCCATGGACAAGGTATTTATTGCAGGAACACCAGAAATAAGCCCAAATTTTATCGCTTCATTTTTTAAACAAGAAAAAAAACAAGTACCTGATGAAAAAAAAACAGATTTTGCTTTAAAAAAAGTATCACAAGGAGTATATGCGAGTAGTCCAGCAAAAAAAGTAGAGTATAGATTAGATGAGATTGAATGGGTTGAATATACGTTTAATATAAACGGAAAAGAGGTAAAGATTACCATACCAAAAGATCAAGAAGTGCCATCAAAAGAAATTTTGGAAAAAATGTACAAATGAGCAATGAGAACAATGATTCTTATTGCAAAATATTAAAAATTAATCAATAATTAAAGTAGATATTTAATTCATGGACAATCAAGAAATTAATAATAAACAGAGAGAAATTTTAGCTCAGTTTTATAGTAATTTTGCTTTAGCTTGGGTTACTTTTGGAGTTATTGCACCTTTTTTCAATAAGATTGATAGTCCGGTAAAAACGATAATAGGTATGATTGAATCATTATTAGTTGGTACATTTTTTCTGGCATTTTCATTGAAATTTATTAAATAAAATTATGAAGCCAACATTTGATACTTATTTTTATATAGCGATTATTGTTTCAGTACTTTTTGGACTCTTGATTTATTATATATTTAATAAGAAAAAATAAAAACAAATTATATGAATATAAATGTATTAAATACTGTATTAATGATTATAGCTTTTGGAATACTTTTTATTGGATTATATATTGCTTTTAAAAAATAAACTATGTATATAGGACCATTTTATTTTGATACAAAAGAAATTTTTTTGATTTTAGCGGCGATTTTGATTGGGTTGGCTATGTATTTTGGCTGGGCCTTGTGGTGGTTTGATGTGAAAGTTTTATTAACCTTGACTATTTTATTATTAATTTCGAAAGGTTTGTTGCCTTCAATTCATAACGAAGCATTTTTTATTTTGGCTTTAGTGACCATATTTTTAACTCTTTATTTACCGGTTTTTCAGGTGATATTATTTTATTTTATTAGTTTTGGGATGTTTCGTTTGCTTAAAGTGATATGAAAAAAATAGCAATTTTTTTAGCATTATTTCTGGTTGTATTTTTTGTGCAGGTGAAGTCATCTGAGGCGTCTTTTACGTGTCAATTATATGTGTATAGTGATAGTACTTGTTCAGGAGCTGGCACACAAGTAGGAATTGCTACTTCATCAGAGACTAATGATAGTTTTGGTTGTACATCAAATGGTGAAGAGTATAATACTAAATCTTGTAGTGAAAATTTACCTCCAGATCCACCATTAAATTGTCCTTGTGGTTTTAATAATACATTTCCTGGAAATGAGTTTAGTCAAAGCGTTGCTTGTGGATCTTCAATGAATGCTGGTAAATGTGGCGGTAGCGGATGGCAAAAGAATTGTGGTAGTAACGAAAAAATTCATTTAAATTGTGATTCAGGAGGTGGAGCAAATGTAACCTGTGCGGTCGATGCCAGTTGCGATAGTGGTGGAAGTGGTGGCGGAGTGCCATCGCCAACAAAAATTGTTTCGCCCACAGTTACTTTAACCCCATCACCTTTACCTACCTCAACTCCTGCACCCACAATTACCGCTCCGGTAAACTGTGCTCAAAAATCTCAAGGTGATGCTAACTGCCTTGATGGGATAAATGAAGAAGATTTTCGATTTTGGCAGTGTGAATTTTTGAGCAATACTTATTGCACGGATATTTCTTTGACAACACATATTTTATCTGGTTTGGCTTATACGGGAAAATTTGCCAGTTTTAGTTTGGAAACAAAGGTTGATTTAGTGGATTTTGAAATTTGGCGACGGAATTTTGTGACATTAAATTTAATTCCTTCTTTGACAAGTCCAAGTCCATCAATTACTGCTTCAGCAACAACCCCAACAATGGTTCCAACTACAGCACCAACAATAACATTAATCAAAACACCGACCAATAGTCCGCCAGTACCAACTTATACTCCTACTCCAACTATTAATATAACTCCAGTAGTAATTCCAACAACAATTATTTGTCCAGTCGGAGGAAAATTTTCCAATGGCAAGTGTTGGTATATGGATTATGTTGAACAAAGCTGTACCGAAGTATGTAATATAAAAGGATTGGCTTGTCAATCAGGTTACTGGAATGACGATAGTAATTGTTCGGCTGGAAAAATGTTTGGAACTTGTTCATCTTGTTCCTCAATTTTTAAATCTGAATTTACTCCCGCCAGGATGAATAATGAATGTTATTACAATCCTAGTAGTACAATAGGACAAAATTGCGATGCTGCTCCAGGTAATGGTTCAGAAACTGGGAGAATTTGTGCATGTGTACCAAAATAATCTATGAAAAAAACACTAATTACTATTATCGTTTCAATAATTACAATCTCAGCGATTATTTTATACATTGCGGGCAATATTTATCGTTCAAAAGCATCGGGAGAAGTAATTCGTATCACGATGACTTCGGCCGATGGGAATATGACACTTCCGGCTGGTACCAGTAAGATTGTAAATGTAGATATTACCCCTTTGATTGCCGGGACAAAAATTTCGGGATTTGACTTGAATTTTTTAACCGTTGGCAATATGGTAATTGAAAAAATTGACCCGGCATTATTTGTTGGTGGCGATAATTCTTTTTTAACTGAAGTTGTTCGAGCTGGAAATAGAGTTTCTTATGTTATTAAAAAGTCAGATGCCCAGTTACCAAGTGCGATTCGAGTGCCGGTCACTGTCAAGGCAGTTTCTCCTGGTGAGGCAAGATTGAAGATTGATTACTCAACTGATTTACCTGCTTCTAAAACGCAAGTAGTGGGGAATGTTTCAAATTATTTATATAGTTTTGGGACAAGTCCAGTTTCAGTTGATGAATTAGTTTTTAATCCAGGTCAAGGGACGCCGACAGTTCAGGGAAATTCTAATTTAAATATAAAATTAAGATTTCAGGGTATTACCGGTGCTTTGGCTGACACATTTAAGACTATGCCGGTTAAAATTACTTTGAAAAAAGAGCCAAATATTATTGTGACGACTTCGATTGTGAATTTTACGGTGGATAATAATGGGATTTGGCAAGGAGTGATGCCAGTTACAGTTGAGGCCGGGGTAAAGTATTCAGTCTTAGCCAAAGGTTTAATGCACATTCAAAAAAGAATTTGCGATCTTAAACCAGTTGAATCGACGGTTGGTTCTTATCGCTGTTCTAACCCGGCAATTATTTTAAATGTGGGTACAGTTGCCGCACCAGTTGCAAATGAGCTTGATTTTAGTGGAATAACTTTATTAGTTGGTGATTTACCATTATCTACGACCAATGGCCAGGACAATGTATCAGATGCGGCAGATATTGGTTATATTATTAATAATTTTGATAAAAAAGATACTGATGTGCAAAAAATCGGTGATTTGAATCGCAATGGTGGAGTTGATGCCACAGATTTTGGTTTAATTAAATATGCATTATCAGTAAAAGTAGATGAGGAATAAAATTAAATACTATGGATACAAATAATAGTGTGCCAAATACATATCAAGTAGCGCCAGTGAAAAGTAACACAGTCTATTATCTTCTCTTTGGTATTGTTATTATGGCTTTTTTAGCTGTGGGGGGGATTTTATTTTTCAATAAAGATAAAGTTTTGCCAAATAATTCTGGTGCAAGTATTTCAAGTGTAAAAATAACTGAGTCTCCAATAGTTAAAAAAGTTTTTCAAGGTAAGCTCACTTTGAAATCAATGGGCGGGGGAGTGGTTGAGGTTTGGGCCGATGCCCAAGGAGCAGATATAATTAGTTATGATGTACTTATTAGTTATGATAAAAATTCAACTGAACTTTTGAAAACTGAGACTTCGTTATCTGACTTTAGTACTTTAAATCAAGACTTGGTCAGTGGCGTGGCAATTACTGGATTTCGTTCTCCTTCTTCAATAATTAATCATAATTGGCAGGGGATTAAAATATTAACTTTAACTTTTAAGGCAAAAGTAAAGACAACGGCGCAAGTAGTCGAACAGATTGGAAAAAGAACAAGTAAATTTATTGACAAACAAACAAAAGCCTATTATCCGGAAGGGAGCAGTATTGGAATAAGCCAATAATCAAATTTAACCAATCCGACCAATGAATTTATTAATAATTTAAATTATTAAATAATTGAATTATTTATTGGTAGTATTGGTGACATTGGTAGTATTTGTTTATTAAATTAGTTTTATGAAAGAAAAAGTTTTAACCATATTAATGTTGATAATAGTTTTCTTATCTTTGCCTACTGTGGTGGGCTTTGCCCAGGCGGCTTCTTTTGGTTTTGATCAAACAACGGTGACAGTTGGTGTAAATGAGACCTTTGTTGTGACTGTTACTGAAGATCTTGGTACAGAGCAGACCAATTCGAGTCAGGCCTATATTTTGTATGATTCAACTTTGCTTCAAGCACAGTCGGTGGCGGCCGGAAGTTTTTTTCCAACAGTTTCCAATAGTATTACAACTGCCGGAAAAGTTTTCTTAGTCGGTTATGTGGATGGGACTTCAGTTTATAAAACAGGTACAGGGAATTTTGCGACAATTACTTTTAAAGCTTTAAAAAATGGCACAGGGACTTTAACAATCGATTGTCGAACTGGTGTTTCGGATAGTTCGCAGATTATTAAATATAATGACGCTAATGCAACTAATTTATTAATTTGTGCCCAAAATACAAGTGTGGCGGTAACTGTTGGAACCGGGACAGCCGAGCCTTTGCCAACAGCTTTACCGCAATCTGGAGTTGTGGAAGATAGTATAAAATTGATGACACTAATTGGTTTTGCATTAGTTATAATTGGAGGAGGACTTAGACTGGCACTATAATATCTCAAATGTCAAAACTTAAAACTTAAATCCATAACTCAAATCTTTTAATCTAGTTATCTAGATAAAAAGTTTTAACATATGGATTTGACATTTAACATTTAAGATTTAACATATAGTTATGTCCCCAAAACTTATTAGATTAATTTCCATTTTCGTCGGCCTTGGTATATTTGTATTAGTTGTGATGATTGGTTTTAGAGTTTTTGGAAGTCGAGCGGCTGATGTTCGGCCGGGGAGTGTGAAAATAGAAAATATTAGTCAAAATACCGCCAAAATTACTTGGAGCACTGATCAGCCAACAATTGGCGCAATTAAATATGGAACATCTGAGGGGGCATTAAATTTTTATGCACCAGAGACGTTAAAAGATGCGTCTGCTTCTCATTCAGTGGAATTAACTTTGTTATCTCCAGGAAGTATGTATTATTTCCAAATTCAAATTGGGGATCAGATGTTTGATAATGCGGGTGTTTCTTGGACATTTTCTACAAAGTCAAAAGATGGTAGCGATCCAATTGCACCAACTTCTGCTCAAGTAGTAGCACCAACCCAGCAAGTAGGAACAGTGACTATCGCGCCATCGCCAATTCAAGAAATTGTCATTCCCACTTCTGCTTCGACCACTTCGGGGACATGTACTGAGACAGACTGCACAGTGATTAAAGCCAAGCTTGGCGCCGGTTGCTCTGTGACTGATCTGGCGAAGAATAAGTGCCTCTAGGTTTAATACTACCAATGTCACCAATACTACCAATAAGCCAATAAATGAAATAATTATTTAATATATTAATAAATTAAATTTATTGAGTTATTTACCTGCCCGCAATGCTTAACGCATAGCGTTTGCAGGCGGGTTGGTCGGATTTGATTATTGGTTAAATTGGTAGTATTTGTCGGATTGGTAGTATTGATTTGGTAGTATTAGTTTGGGATTAGGAAGTGGAGGACGAAGTCGACAATTGGTCGTAGAAAGGTATCGATCATTGAGTTTTTACCAAAAGGAATGAAAAGAAGGATTAAAAAGAAAATACCATATCTTTCGAGTTGATACCATTCACGGGCTTTTTCTTCCGTTAAAATTCCTCCAAAAATTTTAAATCCATCAAGTGGATGAATTGGTAAAAGGTTAAAAATTCCTAAAGAAATGTTCATGATAATAATAATTGGAAAAAAAATTAGTCCTATAGTTGATAAAACAGGAAGTTGAAAATATATGAACAGTTTAAGGAGAATAGAGCATATAAGCGCCAATATTAAATTAGATGTTGGACCAGCTAATGAGATCAACGCGGCGTCTTTGTGAGGATTTTTCAAGTTATAAGGATCAAAGGAGACGGGTTTTCCCCAACCAAAGCCAAAAAAGAGTAAAAACATCAGTCCGTAGGTATCAAAATGAACTAAGGGATTAAGAGTTAGGCGGCCGGCAAGCCTTGCCGTTGGATCACCGAGTTGGTCAGCGGCCCAAGCATGGGCAAATTCGTGAATAGTTAGCGCAATGGCTAACGCAATAAATGTAATGACAAAATATAATGGATTGGAAAAGAGAGAATTAATCATAAAAATATCTTAAATGTCAAAACTTAAAACTTAAATCCACCCGCCTGCAAACGCTATGCGTTAAGCATTGCGGGCAGGCAACTCAAATCTACTTATCTTTTTTTAGATAAAAAGTTTTAACATGTGGATTTGAGATTTGACATCTAACATTTGAGATTTAATATTGATTTCAATCTTTCTATATGATATCATAACTGTTATGAAAACTGGTTGCTATCACTGCGAAAAAAAGGTTATTTTTGGTCGAAGTCATACTCATCATCGAGGAGTTGCCGGAGGACGCTGGAAAAAAAGAGCGCCCAAAACTCAGAAATTATTTTTTCCTAATCTACAAAGGATGACGATTATTGAAGAGGGTAAAATCAAAAGAATTCGTCTTTGTACGAAATGTCTCAAAAGAATTAAAAAAGATATTAAAGATTGTAAAAGACCATTTTTGAGATTGGTAAATCAGGAGCCAAAAAAGACAGTTAAGACTGAAGTAAAAACTACCCCCCCGGGGTAAGTAGCGCTTTAGTGCGTTTTTTCGTAGAGTTCTAATTGGAATAATAGTTCATTTACTAGCTTTTCTTTTACCCATGTTTTTTGTTTGTTGTTTAAGAGGTCTCCAAGTCCCGAAAGAAGATGAGTATTTTTAATTGTCTTTATCTGAATGCGTGTTTTTTTAAGTGCATCTGATAGGCTCAGATGACAGTTTTTTTTAATAATGTTCTCAGTTATTTGCCAATTATTTTTTAAAAAATACCATAAATCAAAAAGATCGCGGGAAGCAAATTTTTTCCTTGTTAAAACAGCGGATAATTTATTTGCAAGCATATCTTCTTTTTTCATAATAAGCATTGAAATTCCAAGAAAGTTTTTTTGTATGTATTTGGCTTGGGAGGGTCTTTTAGATATTTCAATTTTTAGATTTCTTTCTCCTTTTGTATAATTTAAGAGAAAGAAAATAGTATCTCGTTTTTCAATAGCTTCTTTAACGGTTCCAAATTGAGGTAATATTTTTTTTAATTTGATAATTATTTTTAGTTTTTTTTCTGTGTCTAATAGATCAAAATCTAAATCAACCGAGAGTCGGGGGAGTCTATAAAAAAGCATGGCGGCAGTTCCTCCCTTGAAGCCCAAAATGTTTCGTAAGAGGGGATCAGAATAGATTTCTTTTAAGATAATAATAAGAATAGTTTTGTGGATATTAGCGTTTACCATAGTCTTTTAGATATTGTTTATAATATTCATTTACTCGTTTTTCAAAAACTTTACTTTTATATATTGCTTTAATATTATTTACTTTTTCCCAATTAATCACACTTAAGTTATCAAAATGATAATTTTTATAGATAAAGATTGCGTCTAAAAAAGCTCGTTCGAGAGAAGCTACAAAATAGCCTATTTTTTCCTCGATGCCGAGTATATTGGTTAATATGTCTTTTCTTATTTGACGGTATTGGATTTCAGAATTTTCTATAGTAATAGACCTAGTTACATAAGAGACGGCAAAAATTTTTTCATAATGTTGAAATACTACTCCCTTGGGGGAGAGGACTGTTTCCAAACTAATATAAGAAGGTGTGTATACTTTATTACCAAGCTCCAAGAGGTTATAATTTTCTTTGGTATAAATACCGTGGTAGGGGTGTTTTAATTTTCCTACTTTAGTAAAATAGTAAAGGCGATCTCGTAAACTTTCAAAGGAAATAAAGGGAAAAATTTGAGAGATTTCTTTGATAGAAAAAACTGTTTGTGGCTTATTATATAGGTTAATTATTATATTATCCATAATTTGGATATATTAACTAAAAGTCGTAATAAATACGACATTTAGTACGATAATATACTATTTTTAGAGATATGTCAAGTAGAGTTTGGTAATTACTATATTAGCATCCAGGCAAGAAATCCTAGTGTAGCTAGACCAACGGCTCGAGTGGCAAATTTACCCCGGCCTTCCTTGTCTTTGACTCCATTCCAAAGTGCTTGCAGGGGCCAAATAATTGGGATGGCGGCAGTATGAATAATGGCGTCCAGAAGAACAAAAGGGGATTTTGCAAGGCTGATTAAACTGAGACCAAGAAGGCCAAAAGCTTTTTTATATCTTTCTCCTGTTTCATGAATAATTCCCTTTTCTGCCATATAGGAGGGCATTATACCATATCCTATAATATACTTCAAGCATTAGATAGTCATTTCAATCATTTTTTGAGCGGCTATTTCTTGAGTTTTTTGGCAAGCTTCAGTTATTACTTCGGTTATGTGTTGTTCTGGTACTCCGTTAATCGAGAATTCTATTACTTGTTGATTACCGTTCATAACTAATTTAATGTTATTTTTTTCAATCACAATTTGATGTTCTTTTAATACTTCTCGTAATTTTTTGCTTTGTTCTTGTAGTTTTTTAAGATTCTCTTGGGCTGTAATTTGTTGGTTTGTCATGATAATATTCACCTCCTACATAATTTAACTTAATATTAAAGACTACAGAAATATTTTTTAAAAGTAAAGGATAATTTGACAAAATAATAGGTGTATGCTATATTATTAATAACTTATAGTATTTATAAAAAAATATGACAGAACAAATTCCTCAAGCTCCAGGACCAAGGCCTCTAATTGAGGGGCAATTTGAATATAAAGGGTTTAAAGTACCGGCTTCAACTGTAAAAGGTTGTGCTCTTGCTGCTCTAGGGTTGGGATTTCCTGCACTTTGTTGTGGTACAGGTTTGGTAATGAATATGCTTGGTGGTGCAGTTGGTTCTCCAGAGACAGCTATGACAGGTTTGTGTTTAGTTGGTTGTTCTACCGGATTACTTGGAGTATCTGCTGTGGGTGCAGTAATTACAAGTCATGAACGGATTGGCAATTTTATTACTAATTGGACAAATACAATAGAAAAAGTTAGCGCTACTTTTGGTGGTAAAAAAGCTTCGTCTAATGTGGAAGATTCTTCAGGTGGCGAAGATTTACCGCCTGCTATTTAAATAGTTTTTTATCTACAGCATTTTTGAGGTATGTTTTGAGCCGGTATCCATTTAGGTAGAGGTATTCCAAGTTGCAAGTAGCCGTCTACATGACGATCAGTACATGTGCCGACAGACAAATCTTTTCTTCCCCAGTTTAACCAATCCGTACAATTTGCGGTAGAATCGATACATGTTCCGCCCATTGAGGTGCAGGGACCAGGAGAAGGTAAAACACAACAGACTCTATTAAAACCACCACAGTCAATGGCACTTTTAATTCTATTTCTATCTCTGGGACAATTATCAATACCGTTAACTAATACTTTATCAAAACAGTTATTTACTGGATCTGGACAGGTATTGATTGGGGTTGGGATGGCTGTTGGAAGAGCGGTTTTTGGTATGCAACAGATTTTAGCACCACAATCAGTACTTTTTGCAAGAATATTGTTTGGATCACGATTGCATAAATATGTAGTGCATTTTCCTCCGGCCGCTCGACAATCTGTTATTGTTGTTGGGGTTGGAGATGGAGGAGGTGGAGGAGAAGTTGGAGTTGGGGGGTAAGTTGGTGATGGTGGGATCATAAAAGAAGGACCACAGCAACTTCCTAAATTTGAGCGTGTAATTCCAGCATAAGTAGCCGGACAATCTATTTTAAGGTTAACTGTTCCTGATGGACAATTTGGGTTCCATCCATATATTGCATTTTTAATAACGCAAGTTGCGCCAGTTGGACAGGTGGTTGTTGGAGTAGGAGCTGGGGTTTTGGTTGGTGCCGGGGTTTTGGTGGGAATTATTGTATTTGTTGGTTGGGGAGCGATTGGTGGCGTATAGCAATATTGTTTTGTTGGATCAGGGCATGCAGTTGGAGCAAAAATATAATAGCCCCAATCAGGATTGGCTGGATTACCAGATCTAGCTCGACAATCGGAACAGTAATTAGATTTATAAGTAGAATAATCTAAACAACATGTGCCATTATTAAGAGCATTTTTTACTGTTTCAAGAGGATTTACAAGATTAAAATATGGATTATTTGTAAAATTAGTAAGTGCCTCGAAAAAATTACTTGAAGAATTTTGACAAGCTAAATCAAAAAAAGGCTCTTCATCATAATATTTGGTAATTTGACCTGTTCTTGGATCTTTTACATCTTCAGTTCGACAACCATTATATTTCAGTGATTTTTTCCAATTATAATCTGGGTCGGTATTCTTATTTAAAGGATTAATTGAATTGGATAAACTTATTGCTTGGTCTCGGCCATTTCCAGGTCTAAGTGTCGGGGCAATGGGGCTATTTCTGGTGGCATTATATAGAGGATATGTTTTGCATGCTTGTGGACATATATTCATTGATCCGAGGCCAGTAGCTTTGGGAGTTGTGCCGACGGTTGTGGGGGTAGGTGAGGCTGGAATTGAGGCGGGATTAGGAAGACAACATATAGGAAAATTTACATTAGGACAACTATATTCTTTTCCGCCACAGGCGGGGTTTGCAGAATTAGCCGGATTACTACAATCAATTTCCGTAGCATAACATGCATTTTTTCGACAGTTGAGAGGGGTGTTTGGGCAGGAAAAAACATCGGCTTTTGAGGAAGTAATTTGTTTGTTTTTTGTAAGATAAAAATTAAGTACTAATAATAAAATTGAAATAGAAAAAATTACAAAGTAGATTAGTAAGGTATTTGTTTTTTTTGGAAATTTTTTTAAGTGACGTGACTTCATTTATTTAATATTACCAATTTTTTATTTAATAACAATTATTCCATCAAAACTATCTTCACAATTAAAATATTGGACTGGTGTTGATTCTAAATTACCAGTTGATGTATTTAAATAATTAACTTTAATTGCTAGTGTGCCAATAGAAGCACTGCAGGTGA
>CAYZAZ010000012.1:19916-21607 GCA_964476545.1 uncultured Gammaproteobacteria bacterium | reverse complement strand
ATATACCACATACCAGAGGTACCCAAGTGGCCAACGGGGGGGGACTGTAAATCCCCTGGGTTTTCCCTTCGAAGGTTCGAATCCTTCCCTCTGGACTCAGAAAAAAAACAAAACACTACTTCAACCCCTCAAAACTATATTAAAATACTCAAATTTACAAAATTTGTTCCAGCATTGTCACATCAGGAAGAATATATTTTACTCCCAGCTCTTCTGCTTGTATTTTTGAAAAATGACCAGTTAAAAGCTCAACTCCAACGTTGTGCCCCATCTGAACATCGTTTTCTGCTGGCTTAGACTTGCCCTCTGGAATATTATCGTGAGCTGTTACAATTTAATCAAACACATTAGAAATATGAAACTTAGGAATAATTTTATCTAGTATCATGTCTAATTTATTCCCTATAGCAACTGCAAGTAAATACTTTTCTTTTAATCTTAAAAGTAATTCATTTACTCCTTCAACTTCTTTTAATGATCAACAAAGACTGTACCTTGAAATTTCTTTTCATAAAATATTTCTTACACCTTAATATAACTTGACTCTGCGAATTTGATAAAATTATTTATCATATGAGAATCTGGGATATATCACCCTCACTTTTATGTCGTCAGCATTTACTTGGAGAACACCGTGAATTACACGCCGTATGGTCTGTGATAATTAAAAAGAAAAGGGGGTACTCAAAACATCCCGAAACTATTCGTTGGATTGGAAAACTAAAAGCTTTATATACCCGTCATCTTACGCTTGTGGAAGAAATGAAAAAAAGAAATTATAATCACAAAAGCAATTTAGCACCTCATTTTGCACTCGGAAATAAAAAACAAGACGTCTTTATCAACACGATCAGTGAACAGATTGAAATCTTAAAAAAAAAGAGTTGCCTTTGCTTTACTGCCTCGGCGGTAAAGGAAAGAAAATACTAGTACGTTTTTTATACTCCTCAAAATCTTTTCTACCTGCATATTTTTTTTCCAACAACGGAACCCCAGAAACAAACAAAATAAGAATGGTAATCGTCACAGGACCAATAATAGTAAAAAAACTTAATGGTAGTGATAAAGCAATGATAAATATCCCCCACCACTGAGTTACTTCACCAAAATAATTTGGATGACGACTATAGCGCCATAATCCCTCATCTATTAATTTTCCTTTATTTAACGGATTAGAAATAAACTTTTTTAACTGATAATCTCCCACACTTTCAAAATAAAAACCAACTACCCAAACAATAAAACCAATAACATCTAATATTTGAAAGCCATTAAACGAAGATTTATTAATAAACAAAACAGGTAAAATAATTAAGTATAAAAATAAACCTTGTAGCATATAAATCTGTAAAAAACTTCTCAAATAAAAATTTTTCCATTTTTTTCTCCATGCTTGATATCGATAATCTTCCGGCTTATTGTGATTACGAAGATAAATATGCCATGCCAATCTCAATCCCCAGATAGTAATTAAAAAATTAACAATAAGTGAACGCAAATTTAAGCCGTCAATAAATCCCCCGCTCCAAGAAAGTAATACAAATCCCAATCCCCAGGCAATATCAGCATAATCATTTCTCTTTTTCAATGAAGAAATTACAAACCAAAAAGTCATATAGAAAAAAAGTAGGATCACAAGAATCAAATAATAATTCATAAACCAATTTTATTAGCGATGAAATAACTAACAA
>CAYZAZ010000012.1:13751-19906 GCA_964476545.1 uncultured Gammaproteobacteria bacterium | reverse complement strand
CAGTCGCGGACAATACCATTCCCCAAATTAAATCAACAACTGTAACTAACACTGGCCAATTTTTTACTGTTGCTAAATTAGTAAGATCATAGGTTGCATAAGTAACCAGCCCAAAAAAAGCACCCGCCAAAAGCGCATGCGTCCACATCTTTTTATCAAGCGCCGGAGTTATTACAAAAAACACAAGACCGGCAATAAAAATAAAATAAAAAATTACTGCAACAAGAAGATTAGGATTTTTAGCCATCAAATATCCAATTTGTTTTGCATAAAAATTTTTCGCTATCAAGGTCAACCAAACCATGTCAATTCCAAAAAAAACAAATAGTGCAATAATATAAAGTTTTATAAACATATTATTTATTTAAATAAGTAATAGTTAACTGTAAAACACTTGCAAACGAAACCCAAAGAAAATATGGAATTTGAATATATGCTATCCACTTAGCATAAGGATAAATAGCTACCATCAACCAGACGAGAGTTCCCCAAACAAGAAGAATATCAATGGCTGCTAAAAAATTATTCTTTAAACCAAACTGTAAAGGTGTAAAGGCAAGATTGAAAATAATATTAAGAATAAAAGGTAAGATAACAATAAAAGGAATTTCTTTTTTCAAAGCCATCAAAAATACTTTTCCAAAAGAAATAACAATCAGAATATAAAGGAAAGTCCATACAGGTCCAAAAATCCAATTTGGTGGCGCCCAAAAAGGCTTAATAAGCTGTGAATACCAATTATAAGTATTATTCATAAATCCGATTATTTATTCATTATATAATACATCCTTTTATTTCTTTTCATTGTAAATTTTTTCCTTAAAAATTCCACAATTAGCTCCCAGTGAAAATATTCGAATAACTGCTTAATTAAAAATAATTTAACTATCGTAGGAAGATTGAAATAACTCTCTACTTCTTGAAAATTTAGTTTACTTACGATTTTTTGTACTGCAATATTAGAACTTGTAATAAAAAGTTTTTTACCAGGATAATCACCGACTATTTTACTCAGTAATATTTTTCCATAACCTTTTCCGTGATATTTTTTGAGAAAAACTAATGGACCTAATTTAACCCAATCTTCTATTTCATAAATACCACAAATACCCGCAAGCTTTTTATTAACTTCCACAACATAAGTCTTTTTCAATTTTTTAAATAGTTCTTTTTTTATATATACTAAGTCGGGATATAACTTTATATCCTCCATTAGTAGCTTAATTTCACTTTCTTTTAAAAAACGTTTTACTGTTTTAATCATTTTCGCTCAATAAATTTAATGAATTATAATTATATCTAAATCAATTTGGTAAAATACTATCATGTTTCAATCTAACATTCCCCAAATAACAGTTGAGGAAGTTCACAAAGCCATACAAGAAAAAAAAGACATTCTACTGCTTGACGTTCGGACACCTCAAGAATATGATAATGGAAAAATTGAGGGAAGTATTAATATTCCCGTAAATAATATTACAACTGAAATAACCAATAAAGTCTCTGATAAAAATAAGACGGTATATGTCTATTGTCTCAGTGGTTCAAGAAGCGACCTTGCTGTCCAAATCATGCGCCAACTTGGTTACACTAATGCTTTTAGCATGACTCATGGTCTTCTTATGTGGCGGTCAAAAAAATTACCATAATTAGAATCATCAAATACCCTAACTCCCACTGCTAAAAATTCACTTCCCTTCCAGATTCCAACTGAACGAATTATGTCCCCCTTTTTTGGTTGACCAAATGGAAAATGTGTTTCAGAATTTATTTTAATTACTATCTGTTTATTATCTTCTCCTTGAATCACAATTAAATCTTTTTCAAGATAAACAACAGTTCCATATACAGTATTCGCACTCTTTATTGTATTCATCCGAAACCTTCTTCCTTCTCGCTGGTAAAACTTCTGGCCTATTGGTTGCTTTATTGAAATCCACCCCACAAATAAAATACCAGTCAAAATAAAAAGAAGAATTATTGTAAATGGTTTTTTATATGAAAAATCAAATTTTCTAAATATTTTTATTAAAAATATAAATATTAAAATAAAGACGACAACAAATATATAAGGAAATGATTGAAAAAAAGAAGTCAAACCATATTGCCCATAGCCACCAAATATTAAATCATTATTGCTATTTACCCAATAAAAAACAAAACCTGCAATAATAACAAGAAGTCCAAAAAGCATTGTCAAACTTCCATTTACACTCATTTTTTCAAACAAAATTGAAAACTTTGACCGCATTGTCATCTCTCCTTTTTTGATCTTGTTTGCAATTATATTAGCGACCGTTTTTTTCATAACATATTTTTTTAATTTTTAATTTACCTCGATGAATTAAAACTCCGACATTTCTTACCGAAATACGTAAAATATCACTTATCTCCTCATATGATTTTTCTTCATAGTAAAACAAAACTAATGGATCTTTATACTTGATATCTAATTGCTCGACACATCCCTTAAGCTTTCTTTTCATCTGTTCATCATCGATCTCTTCCTCAATCCCATCTATTCTCCCGACATCAAACCATTCTGGCATCGAAACAAACTTCTGAATAAAACTGCTTCCGATTAAATTTATGCTTTCATTATGTGCTATCCGATATATCCAACTTGAAAATTTTAAACTATTATTAAAAATTGGCAAATTTTTATATGCCTTTAAAAAAACATTTTGTAAAATATCCTCAACTTCATTTCGTCTATTGGTAATTGTTAAAATATATCTTTTTAACTTTGCCTCATAACGGGTGACTAAATGATAAAACAATTTTTTTTGTCCTGAGACTATCGCTTTTACCAAATCCTCATCAGCTATTTTATTAATCGATCTCATATAGTTAATACAAATTACATAACTCTTTATTACATCAATACCTCCTCTATTGTATCAACTACAGTTTGAGGAGGTATTATGTGATTACTTTCTATTCATTCCCATTCCGCGACCACCTTGTCCGCTAAAAGGAACATTATTTCCACAATTTGCTTGTCTTTTTTCCATAAAATCAAGTCGTTCTTGCATTTGTTCCTTGGTTATTGTCCCTTGGTTAACTAATGTTTGAAGACGTGTTTTTTGGAACTTCTCCATCTGCTCATGCATCGAATCAATATTAATTCCTTTTTCTTTTGCTATATCAAAAAAAGTTTTTCCACTATTGATTTTATTTTGCAAGTCAGTAACGTTCATTTTGAGAATTTTAGCTTTTTCAACTAGCATTTGCTGACGGCCAATTCCTTGACCTTGACCTTGTTGAATTGTTGCCGCAGATACTGTTTGCATATTTAAACTTAAGTAAATAACACCAACAATTACTAAAATTCCACTTACTATATATAATTTTTTCATTTGTTTTTTTCCTCCTTTCATACTAGTTAATACAAGGAGAAAAACAAAATATTACAAAATTACATTAAATACCCACCCAATAATCATTACTCCCAATAGCGTTATTCCAAAAAAAACTGCTAATAACTGCCATTTCATAACTCTTTTTAAAATCATAAGTTCAGGAATAGAAACAGTGACGATAGCAGTCATAAAAGCTAGGGCAGTTCCAAGAGGCACACCTTTACCAACTAATGCTTCCATAACTGGAATGACACTTACGGAATTAGCATAAAGTGGGGCACCAAGTAAAGTCGCCATAGGAACAGCCCACCATGATCGATTTGATAGATACTGAGTAACAACTGATGCTGGAACAAACCCGTGAATAAGAGCGCCAATTCCAACACCTAAAATTACATAAGGAAAAACAGTTTTAGTGATATTCATCCCATCATCCCAGAAATATTTTAACTGTTCTTTTATAGATAAAGACTTACCTTCATTTTCCAATTCAACTTGTTTACGAGACTTAAATTTTAATAAATCTGATTTAATATATTTTTCAAGATGAAGTTTTTGAATTAACATTCCCCCCAACATGGCAATAAAAATGCCAACTAAGTTATAGATTATTGTGACCTTAATTCCAAACATTGCCGGAAATAAATATAGAGATGATTCATTCACAAGTGGCGAACTAATAAGAAAAGCAAAGGTTACGCCAAGTGGAATTCCCGCCCCAACAAATCCAATAAATAAAGGAATCGACGAACAAGAACAAAAGGGAGTAATAACTCCTAAAAACGCCGCAAATAAATAATCTATCCCAAACCATCTCCGTTTGAGAAGCAGGTTTCGCACTTTTTCCATTGGAAAATAATAACGAATCACCGCCATCAAATAATTTATAATAACCAAAAGTAAACCTATCTTTATCGTGTCGTAAATAAAAAAATTAATTGTATCTCCCCAATATGAATGAGGTAATAGACTAAGCCATTGATAAGTAAATAAGTCAGAAAAAAATTGAATTGGTCGAAAAATATCCATAATTATTTAGCACCTTTAATTAACCTTTTAATCTTTTCAATATCTGAAGTAAATCCAATCATTACTGGCTTTTCGTTAACCATAAGAACTGGAGACTGCATAATTCCCATTTCAATAATTTTTGAAATGTCATTCACATACTCCACTTTCTCTTTTAATCCCATTTCATTTACTGCCTTTTGAGTTAATTCAAATAATTTCTTACAGGTTGAGCAACCAGATCCAAGGACTTGAATTTTCATATTCTTTTTTTAACTAATAAAAGTAGTATATACTGTATTATATGTTAGTTGCTATTATTATTCTCCTTTCAATTCTCTGGATTCTAGGCTACGCTCCGTTATCTGGATTTTCAATCCCCAATATGATTCTTTTTCCAATTAACAATCACATGGTAACTTTGTGGGAAGTATTAATACTTCTTGTTATTAGTTGGGCCATTGGAATATTACCTCGTCCCTTTCGAGAAGTAGCCTCAATTCTTCTTGCCTTGTGGATTCTCTCTGTGCTGGGTATTCTTGCCATTACCGGCCTACCAAATATTATTGTCATCGTAATTATTGTTGCCCTTATTCTTTCAATCTTTCAATAATAATTAAGAGTATACTGAAGCTAATTAAATACACTCATGAAAAAACCAATCGAAAAAATTCACTTGCAATATAATTGTCCCTTTTGCAAAAAAGATATTATTTCTTCAAAAAAAACTGAAGTCTTTTATCGCAGTCATTGGATAAATGGTTGTAATGAATGCTTTGAACTGTCCATTAACGAGCTCACAACCGTTAGCTTTCAGGGAAGAGAATATTGAAACTCCCACAAATTTATACTCTAGAAATTTTTTCTAACGCTAAGTCAGGAGTTGAAATCCTGCCGAAGCAAAAATACTTTGCTATCCAACCCTAATCTTATTAGTACGGATAAATTTTGCGAAGGCGGATTAATTAGTTACTTATTTTTCTTCTTTAATCTACGACGATTTTTTATTACTCCATGCATTCTTTTTTTTACATGAAAACTCATTGGATTTTTTTTAGCTTTTTTAACTTTTTTCATAAATATATCAATTAGTAATGATTCACCTTAACAGTTACTCTCTTCATTGTCAAATAAAAGTAAAAAGATCGTCTTTCGAATACCTTACTTTTGGGTGAATTGAGTCTGCTTTGCGATAACCAACAGCTAATATTACTGCTGAATTCATATAGGATGGTAGATGAAGAATTTCATCCATTTTTTTACTATCAAATCCCTCCATGGGACAAGAATCAATTTTCAGTTCACAACATGCCGCAAGTGCAAAACCCAAAGCAATATATGCTTGGCGTTTTCCCCAATTCATTAAATGTTCTTTACTCTTTCCAGCCATTGCCCCCTTCATAAATGTTTGAACTCCTTTAATCTTCACCGTATCAAGAATGCTTTTTTTTGCCTGAAGATTTCCATATTCATCTATCCGCTCCATCACATCATTTCTTCCACAAAAAACTAAAATATGTGAAACGTCAACTATTTGCGCCTGCATAAAAGCCGCCAACTGCATTTTCTTTTTTACCTCCGGATTTGAAACAACAAATACATGCCAGGGTTGTAAGCCATAGGAACTTGGCGCCATTCGTGTCGCATTCAAAATTTCTTTAATATTTTTTTCTGAAACTTTTTTTTCAGAATCAAATTTTTTTGTCGCAAACCGCCAATTAAGATTTTTTATAAATGTCATAAGTTCATTATATAACTAATTAGTAGCTGAATTACACATTTATA
>CAYZAZ010000012.1:0-13741 GCA_964476545.1 uncultured Gammaproteobacteria bacterium | reverse complement strand
GAAGGGTCGCGGCAATCTCAGATAGGATTGCTTCAGCTTCAACAAGTTGAGCTTCGCAATGACAATCTAATTAATAAATTATTTTCCACCCATTGCTCCCGAACTAAACTTGGCAAATTCGAAAAAAATAAAGGAAAATAGCAAAACCATAATCAATGGGGCAATGGTCGAAAGAATATTTTTCTTTCCTGGCTTGTATCCGCGAAGTAATAGTGAATTACTGACAACAGAAATAGAGGAAAGGGCCATCGCCATTCCCGCCAACTCTGGCTTAAGAATAATTCCCAGTCCCGCAAATACCCGCGCCGCAACCGGAATACCCAGCACATTATAAAAAAGAGCAAAAAACATATTTTGCTTAATTTTATTCATTGTCGTCTTCGAAAGATCAATCGCATTTACCACATCTCTTAAATCATTTTTAATAATCACAATTCCACCGGATTCCATCGCCACATCAGTCCCCGATCCCATCGCAATTCCAAGATCAGCTTGGGCAAGAGCTGGCGCGTCATTTATTCCATCGCCAACCATGGCTACTTTTTTTCCACTGTCTTGCAATTGTTTAACATGCTTTGCTTTGTCTTCCGGTAATACTTCGGCAAAAACATTTGTTATCCAAACCTGTGATGCAATTGCTTTTGCAGTTCGTTCATTATCCCCCGTTATCATGTAAACATCAATTCCAAGCTTCTTTAATTTTTCTACCGCTTCTTTCGATGTTTCCTTTACGGTATCTGCAACTCCAATAAGACCTAAGACATCAGTCTTGTTTGAAAGGATCATTACGGTTTTCCCCTGTTCTTCAAGTCGTTGCATTTTTCTATTAATGCGATCAATATTTAATCCTGCAATATTAATAATGAGTTTTCTATTTCCAAAATAATACATAGCTCCATTAACCATAGCTTGCACACCATGACCAGGTACCGCCTTGAATGCTTCGACAGAGCTCAGCACTTGCCCTTCTTGTTTTGCATAATCACATATTGCTTCAGCAAGCGGATGTTCTGACTGTTTTTCAATTGATGCCGCAACTTCAAGCACTTCATCATCATCCATTTCCTTAAAGCTTTCAACATCCGTAACTTCTGGCTTTCCCTTGGTGAGAGTTCCTGTTTTATCAAAAATTATTGCATTCACCTTACATGCCGCCTCAAGTGGTTCGCCTCCTTTAATAAGTAGTCCATACTCTGCCCCTTTTCCAGTCCCCACCATAATTGCCGTTGGCGTCGCCAAACCCAAAGCACAAGGACAAGCAATAACAATCACAGCAGTAAAAGCCATCAAAGCAAAACTCAAAGTCGCGCCAAGAAAAAAATACCAAATAATAAATGTCAAAAGAGCAATCCCGATTACAATCGGGACAAAATATGCAGAAATTTTATCGGCAAAATCTTGAATTGGTGCTTTTGATCCCTGAGCTTCCTCAACCAATCGAATAATTCTTGCGAGTGTTGTGTCTGACCCAATGCGGGTTGCTTCAAATTCAAAACTGCCGGTTTTATTCATTGTGCCACCCACCACTGTATCTTTTATCTGCTTTTCCACTGGAATGCTTTCACCCGTTATCATTGATTCATCCACCGCCGATGATCCTTTAATAATAATTCCGTCAACCGGAATTTTTTCTCCCGGACGAACAAGAATAATATCGCCTTTTACCACGTCCTCAATCGCAATATCTACAGTAGCTCCATTTCGAAGGACCCGGGCTGTTTTTGGTTGTAAGCCCATTAATTTTTTTATTGCATCAGAAGTCCGACCCTTCGCTTGCGCTTCAAGCCACTTGCCTAAAATAACAAACGTTATAAGAAAAGCCGCTGTTTCAAAATAAAGCTCGGGAATTTTTTCTCCCCCAATTCCAATTAGTGATTTAGTATTTAAATAATAAACAATGTAATTGACGACACTATAAAAATAGGCAACTGAAGTGCCAATTGCAATCAAACTATCCATATTAAAAGTCTTCATCCGCAAAGCCGCCCACATGCCTTTATAAAAACCTTTCCCAATAATAAATTGAACTGGAGTTGTCAGTATTAAAGAAATAATCCCCACCAATGGAAAAAAAAATACTCTCCCTGGAAACCAAGGAAAAAAATCAAATAACATAAAATAAATCATCGGAAGACTCAACGTAAGCGCGACAATAAATTTACTGAATAAACTTTTAAGTTCCTGTTTTTTTTTCTTCGCTTCAAATTGAGGATCTTTATCATTGACAAGAGTAGCTAAATATCCTGTTTTTTTAACTGCCTCAATTAGTGATTCTGTTTTTACAGTCGATTCATCATAGGTAATTAAGGCTTTTTCCGCCGCAAAATTAACATGCGCTTCTTTGACGCCGGCTACTTTTTTCAATGATTTTTCAATAATTAATGCACAAGAGGTGCAATGCATTCCGGAAAGTGAAAGTGAAACTCGTTTTGATAAATTGTCCTCTTTTTTTTCAACCTCTGTCACTTTATTTTGATTTTCCGCCCCTTCTACTTTTACTTCAAAAATTACTCTAAAAGGTTCGTTGGGTTTAATTGTTTTTTTTATCACTTCGGTATTATCTTTTTCTAAATTAGAATCACTAGCCCCATCAATTACCGCCGTATATCCTGCTTTTTTTATCGCCAGGAGAATATCATTCTCTGAATTTTTATCTAAATCAAGGATTAATGACCCTTTGCCAGTTTTAAAATCAACGGTTGCATCCGAAACTCCAGTCAACGCCGACAACTCATCTTTAATTAATATTTCACAAGATGCACAGTGCATGCCAGTCACAAGAAAAGATATGTTTTTTTTCATGAAATTTTTATAAATTTTTAATTACTTTGTAATGTGTCCCTTCAAGGACTTTTATAACTTCATCTTTTGAAATAATCCGGGAAGCAGTGACTGATGCAATGCCACTTTGTGATGAAACCCCAACCTGCTCAACTCCAGCAATCGTTTGTAATCTTTTTGAAATAACCTTCTCACAAGCTCCACAAGTTAACCCTGACAATTGAAATTTCGTTGTATGAATCATAAAAAATATTTAATTAATAATATAAATATATTGAATAATAAGAAATTGCTATCTACGTCATTCTGGTAAGGCTGAAAGCCGCATCCAGAATCGTTGTTTAATAAGAAACTACGATTCCGGTCAAGCCGGAATGACAAATATTTATTCAACAATAATTGTTCCTCTTGGTACCCCCATCGCACAAGTAATCGTATATGACCCTGACTTTTCTGGTGTAAAGACAAAAGAGGTTATTTTTCCTTTTTCAAATCCCTGAGCTTTATTGTCTAGACCTGGAATCATAATACTTCCCATACATCCCTGACCATCTTCTTTTGCCTCAATATCAAATCTAACTGGGCTTCCAGCTTTGACAGTAAATTTAGCTGGCTTCACATCTTCGACCACTGTATAAGTCGCTTTAATAACTTGTGTCGATCCCTCTTGAGCGGCAAGAACAGGAATTGTTTTATCAGCGTCCACTGCCGCCTGTCTTTGCGGTTTTGCTCCACACCCACACCCGCCTCCAACACACGAATTGGGCACTGTTGTATCTGCTTGGGGTTGAACTGTGTTTGTTGTTGAGGTTGACTCATTCCCCACGATATTAAATGAACCACTATACATGCCCATACTACAAGTAAATCTAACCAAGCCTTCTTCAGTTGGTGTAAATTCAATAATATTTTCTCCCGCTTGAAGATTTTTTCTAATTCCCAATTTTTCAGAAACAATACTCGCCGCACAGCTAAAAGCATTTTCAGATGTAACAATCCATTTCACCGGAATATTTTTCCTAATCGTAAATGAGTTAGGTGAATAACCATTGGCGGTTTGAGTCATTCTGACAATTTGCACGCCATTTTCAACTTTTACATTGGGATCATTAATAACAGAATTAACTTTTGGCTTAAGAAAAGCATTGACATCAATCCCGCTTAAATTAAGTCCATTTGAAATATTAAATATTGCCATAAAAATAACAACTAGTCCGGCGAATTTAAAAAATAATTTTGCATTGGCCCCTTTGACAACAGAAGTTAATCCCCCAATTCCTAAAAGACCAGGTGCTGTTCCAATAGCAAAGACGCCCATTGTTAATGCCCCCACTAAAGGCTTACCGCTACTGATAGCAAAAAGTTGCATTGCCTGAGTAAATCCACATGGCAAAAAGAAAGTTGACGCTCCTAAAATAAATGAATTCTTGTGACTGTATTCCTTTTCTGATTGTTCTTTAATTCCAAAAGCTCGACTAATCCCTTTGGGCAAAGTAAATTGCCAACCACTTAATCGAGGAAAAATTTCTGTCAATTGCAGTCCCATTAATACCATTACTCCACCTACAATAATTGTCAAAAAGCCTAGTGCTGTCGTTGATAATTGAAAAAATGATCCCGCATATCCAATAATTCCACCCAGAATAAAAAAAGAAACAATCCGCCCGGCATTAAAAATTAAGTGCGGTTTAAACTTTTCAAAAGCTGATGATTGCGGATGTTTTTCTACAAATCTAGCTGATGCCGCAAGCACTAACCCGCCAACTAGCGCCATACAAGTTGATATTCCAGCCGTTAAACCCACTAAAAAAACAATGGGTAGGCTACTATAGCTTCCTCCATTTGTTAAGGAAAGATTAAATAAACCAAGTTCTTTACCGATGAAATAAAAAATAACTAAGATTAAAAAAACAAAACCCAAGTCCTTATAATCCTGCATATTTTTTGAAAACAGTGATTTCTTGTCATTTATACCAATTGTATATCCAGCACTACAGACTGCTTTTTCTATTTGTTCATTCTCAAATTTACCTTGAAAGTGAATTTCGGCTACACCATTTTTTTCACTGACCACTGCTTTTTTTACACCATTTACTTTCATTAATTCATCCTCAACCAAAATTTCACATGATCGACAATGCATGCCTTTTATAGGAATTATTTTTTTATTCATTCTTTATTCAAACTAATAATAGTATAACGATACAACATAATATATGAAGAAATTATGAAGATAAAATAAATAAACCAATTGATAATGCTAAAGTCTTTTTTGACTGAAATATTACAGCCATAAATATGAGAACCCAGAAAATAAAAATTTCATGGTTAATGTACCATAAAGACTAAAGATCAGTTGTTACTTTTTTACAAAATAATTATATAAATTGACAAAAAGATAGCCAACTATCCAAGTACCAATAGTTGACGTTGATAATCCTAAAATAAATGAACTAAATGATAAATTCCACCCCGAAACTTGACTTACCTCAAGGCCATGAAACCATGACTGAGCAATAATCATCG
The DNA here is from genome assembly GCA_964476545.1 of uncultured Gammaproteobacteria bacterium. Lineage (GTDB taxonomy): Bacteria > Patescibacteriota > Microgenomatia > UBA1406 > GWC2-37-13 > CAYZAZ01. The sequence goes on along the minus strand of CAYZAZ010000012.1, from coordinate 8,434 downwards.
ATAAATCTGGGAAAAAAGCAACTCCTACACGGCACACAATATAAACTATTGCTGTTGTCACGGCTACTGCATTGGCTGTTCCAACTGGACTATGTTTTATATTATTCACCCCCATTCACTATTTAAAGTATTTTTTTATAATTTTATTTAGCATTATTAATAATATTGTGAATTACTTTGTCAATTTCTTTAAGAAAATTACCAAAGGTGACTTTTGGAAAAAATTGAGACAAAATAATCGGTCGCATTCCTGAAATAAAAGTCTGCCTATTTTTTTGATAAACATTTATTTTGCAAGGAAGACATAAGCCTATTTTTATATCCGCTTGTAATACTGTGTAAGCACTTTTAGCATTACAAATCTCAATAATTTTAAATGGTTCAATTTGAAAATTTTTTTCTTCCAAAGTTGCAAAAACATCATGAATATAAAGTACTCTAAAACCAGCCTTTTTCGTTTCCTGCTCAACTGCCTTTACGGCTTCACTAAATGTTTTTTTTGTTATTACGGTATAATCAAAATTCATAATTTTTAAAAAGTCATAACTTTATCATAATTAATAATTAATTCATATAAATTTTCAATCCCACCCACAGGACATTCTTTGTTATTTTTTTGCTTTCTAATCGCCATACAAGTGCCACAAGCAATAATCTCTCCACCCAAACCCAAAAATTTTCCAACCTGTTCTTTTATGTTAAATTTGGAAGAGCTCAGCTGTTCATACTCCACCCCTTTTCCCGTCAGAAATATGGAAACAGTGTCGCCTTTATTAAATGCATGATTAGCAAGACGAAATACATTCCAAACAGTTTCTGGATCATTCTGACTAATAATAATTCCTAATTTCATAAAATCATTATATCACCTGCAATTATCTATCAAATAGAATCTATGAAAGCGGGAGGGCGATAGTAAAAGTTGAGCCAGTATTAAGTTTACTTTTAACCTGAATTGCCCCCCGATGAATTTCGATTGTTGCTTTAGCAATCGCCAGACCTAAACCCGCGCCAAAAATTTTATTTGTTTTTGACCCTCGATAAAATCGATCAAAAATATGTTCAAGCTCTACCTCTTCAATTCCCTGTCCATTATCTTTAATTATGATAAGGACATTGTTAAATTCTTGTATTAAAGAAATATGAATTTTACCATTATGAGACGTATATTTTATCGCGTTCTCAATAATATTTAATATCGCTCTTCCTAAACGTTCTCTAAATCCCAACATTTGTATTCGAGAAGCAATTGAACAAACGACTGAAATTTGTTTTTTGATAGCTAATTTCTGGGCAATTTCTGTCATTTCATTCATTAACCCAGATAAATCAAAAGTAGTTCTTAAGTTTTCATTAGGTACCTCCGACCAAGCTAGATCTAACACATCTTTTAACGTATTTGCAATTTTTTCTGTTTCGTAAATTGAATCTTTAATTATTTTTTTATATTCATTATTTGTTCGCTCTTTTTGCAAGGTCACTTCAAAACTACTGCGAAGCGTAGCAATAGGTGTTTTCATTTCATGAGCAATATCTGCGATAAACTGTCGCTCCCTCTTAAAGGCTTTATCTAACCGATCGATAAGTTCATTGAAAGCTTGAGCTAACTGCCCGATTTCATCATTGCCCTTAATCGAAACAATTCTTTTATCTAAAGTTTTACTAGAAATTTGTCTAATTTGAAAAGAAAGAGAAATTAATGATTGAGTAATTTTATAAATTGTAATAAACCCAACTAGAGCTAGTATAAAAAATAAAAGCCCAAGAATTTGAATACTATATTTATATTGATAAATATGAACCGTCAAAATTATAAAAAAACCAAGTAAAATTAAGCTCAATATATACCAAAATAAAAGTTTAAATCGTAAGGTTTGAAATAAATTTTTCATATCTTTTTATCTGAAATCATATATCCCACTCCGTGCAATGTATGAATTAATTTTACTTTATATCCCCGATCAATTTTTTTGCGCAGTGTTCCCATAAAAACATCAACAACATTAGAAAGACTATCAAAATTATAATCCCAGACATGCTCTATCACCTGAGTTCTTGTCACTACTTCATATTTACGTCGCAGTAAAAATTCTAAAATTGCAAATTCTTTTGGAGTCAGTTTAATGAGTTTTACCGCTCTTGTCACTAAGTGTTTCAGAGGATCAACCTCAAGATCAGCGATCAATAAATTATTTGAGACTTGATGATAACTTCTGCGAAGCAGGGCATTAATCCGCGCTTTTAATTCTACAAAAACAAAAGGCTTAGTCAAATAATCATCCGCTCCAGAGTTAAGCCCTTCTACTTTATCTTCTATTTCACTTCTTGCCGTCAACATTAGTATTGGGGTTTCTTTTTTTAATTCGCGCAATTTTTTACACAATTCAATACCAGATAATTTGGGAAGCATCACATCTAAAATGACAAGATCGTATGTTTCTTCTTTAGCAAGATACAAGCCTTCCTCGCCATCGTGGGCCACATCCACCGCATATCCCTGCTCGACCAAGCCCTTTTTAATAAAATGAGCAAGTCGCATCTCATCCTCAACTAGTAGTATTCTCATGTTACTATTATACTCATGAATAAAATTATTTTGGCCTCGGCCTCTCCCCGAAGAAAAAAATTACTTGAACAAGCGGGTATAAGATTTAATGTCGATCATGCAAATATCGATGAGACAATTAATCCACAACTTACCCCATTACAATTTGTCAAAAAACTCTCTTTACAAAAAGCAAAACTAGTTGCCAAAAAATATAAAAAAGAAATTATTATTGCCGCCGATACAATTATTGCCCTTGGCAAAGTCACTATTGGTAAACCGAAAGATAAAAAAGACGCAGTAAAAATTCTCAAACTCTTAAGTGGAAAAATGCACTTTGTTATCACTGCCTTTACAATTATCAATACTCAAACAAAAAAAATAATTACTCAAGCCGTAAAAACAAAGGTCTTTTTCAAGAAAATAACTGCTGAAGAAATTTCTAAATATTTATTGACGGCCAAAATTCTCGACAAAGCCGGCGCCTACGCCATCCAAGAAGAAGGCGGCGCCTTTGTCAAAAAAACAGTCGGCGACTATACTAATATCATCGGCCTCCCAATAAAGCCACTTCTTAAAGAGCTAAATAAATTAATATAAAAATAAGGACAGACTTTCGCCTGTCCTTACTTTATTAGCTTTTTTCCCACTAATCACTATTCACTAATCACTATTCACTATTTTAGTATCCCATTCCGCCCATACCCGGCATTCCGCCACCACCCATTGCTGGAGCTGGAGAATTTTTTTCCGGTAAGTCGGTGACTAAAGCTTCAGTTGTAAGAATCATCGCCGCAATTGAAACGGAATTTTCAACCGCAGTTCTGACAACTTTTAAAGGATCAATAATTCCCGCTTTAATCATATCGATTGTTTGTGCTGTCGCTGTAGATTCTGTCTTTAAGACATCAAATCCTTGACCCTTAGCACTGGCTGATCGAGCAATTGCAATTAATTCTCCAGGATTTAATCCGGCATTTTCCATTAATTTAGTAAATGGAGATTCAATGGCCGCCTTGACCAATTCAAATCCAATTACTTCATCTTTAGCCATTTTCCCTTTTTCTAAATCTTTCAGTTCCATTTTTTGACTAATATCCAGTAATGCGACAGCTCCACCAGGAACAATTCCCTCCTCAAGGGCCGCTTTTGTGGCCGCGACTGCATCCATCACTCTTTCTTTTTTATCTTTCAATTCCACTTCAGTTGCCGCGCCAACATTAATCACTGCGACTCCACCGGAAAGTTTAGCTAATCTTTCCTGAAGTTTTTCTTTATCAAAATCTGATGTTGTTTTCAGAATTTCCTTGCGCACCTGTTCGACTCGGGCTAGAATTTTTGATCTTTCGCCTTTGCCGCCAATGATGGAAGTATTTTCTTTATCAGACTTTACTTTATCGGCTCGTCCACAATCTTCCACTTCCACACTATCTAATTTCTTACCTAAATCTTCAGAAATAACTGTACCTCCAGTTAAAATGGCAATATCTTCAAGCATTTCTTTGCGACGATCTCCAAATCCTGGAGCTTTGACAACGAGCGCATTAAATGTTCCTCGAAGTTTATTGACGACTAATGTCGCTAAGGCTTCGCCTTCGACTTCATCGGCCATAATCACTAAATTTTTGGAAACTTTAACAAATTTTTCCAAAAACGGAAGTAAATCTGAAATAGCAGTAATTTTTTTATCAGTAATTAAAATATATGGATCTTCCACTTCTGCGACCATTTTGTCGGCATCAGTTGCAAAATAAGCCGAAGCAAATCCGCGGTCAAATTGCATACCTTCTTTGTGATCAACAGTTGTAATCAAACCTTTTCCTTCTTCAACTGTGACGACGCCATCTTTACCACCAACTCTTTTCAAGGCTTCAGCAATTAAATTCCCAAGTTCTACACTTCCGGCAGAAATTGTCGCCACACTCGCTGCATCTTTTAAAGTAATTTTTTTAGCCATTTTCTTAAGTTCGGCGACGACATAACTACTCCCTTTCATTAATCCATTTCTCATCACCATTGGATTGGCTCCGGCCGTAATCATTTTTATTCCACCGGATACAATCGCACTGGCCAAAACTGTCGCAGTCGTTGTCCCATCACCAGCTACATCAGCTGTCTTTGACGCCGCTTCTTTGACCAGTTGCGCGCCCATATTTTCAAAAGCATCTTCCAAATCAATTTCTTTGGCCACACTTACTCCATCATGAATTACATTAGGTGCGCCCCATTTCTTATCCAGTGCGACATTGCGCCCTTTTGGTCCAAGAGTGGTTGCGACTGCGCGACTTAATTTCATAACACCATCAAGAAGTTTTTTTCGAGCCTCAGCTCCGTAAATAATCTGTTTTGCCATATTATTTTAAATTTGAAATTTTTAATAACTGATTTAAACTGTTTTCAACCGATTTTAACTGATTTCAACCGACTATCGCCATAATATCTTTCTGCTCAACAAGCAACCATTCTTCCATTCCCACTTTTACTTCATTTCCACCCCATTTTTTATACAAAACTTTCTGTCCCACTTTTACAATCATTGCCTTACATTCTTTTTTCTCATCCTCACAACATCCGCCACAACAATCACTTCCTGGGCCAACAGCCATCACTTCACCAATTTGAGGTTTTTCTTTCACCGAATCTGGAAGAACAATTCCCGAAGCAGTCTTTGCTTCTTGAGCAACGGGCTTAATTAATACGAAATCGAAAAGAGGCTGAATTTTCAAGCCAAGTTTGACTTGGTTTGATTCTTGAGTTTTTGCCATAGCTTTCAAATAAAAAAACTTGTAATATGAAAATAGCGGTAGCTATTTTCATCCCGAGCTAAATTTTAAGTGTTGTCATCCCGAGCGAAGTCGAGGGATCTACCATTCTTCGCTTAGGAAAAAATTATAAAGTAAAATATTTATATACAAAAATTATCATTTTGTCAAGTGGATCATTAGTCTGCTAACATTATGGACACACAAAATACATCGTCAGAAATAGATAAATTAGCATCGAAGTTGCAGAAGGCGACCTTGCCTGCTAACTTACATGACAAAGCTTTTGAACAAATCGAACGCATCAATCTTGCTTTAAAATATGGAGGCAATTTATCTCAACTCGATATTACGACAAAATATATTGATTGGATCAGTAATCTTCCGTGGGAAACAAAAACAGAAGATGTCCTCGACATTACTAAAGCCCAGCAAATTCTGGATAGCAATCACTTTGGTCTAGAAAAAATAAAAAAAAGAATCATTGAATATTTATCCCTATTAATTATTCACAGACAGAAAATGCCAACTGGCATCTTCCATGCGCCTTCACTTTTTTTTGTCGGCTTAGCCGGAACCGGTAAAACAACTTTTGCCAAATCAATTGCCGAAGCTTTGGGTCGAAAATTTGTTCGTATCCCCTTTGGCGGACTCTCCTCAGCCCTTGACCTGCGTGGTCAATCAAAAACTGCTCCCGAAGCCGAACCGGGTATGATTATCAAAGCCATTCGTCGTGCCGGATCAAAAAATCCAGTAATTTTACTGGATGAACTGGACCGTATTAATCCAGAATCGCGCTCTGCCATCATGGGAGTCTTAATTGAACTTATGGATCTTCAACAAAATAATAATTTCACAGATTATTTTATTGACTACCCGGTAGATTTATCCCAAGTTTTATTTGTCGCCACCGCCAATAATACTAATAATATTAGTACCGCGGTCATGGACAGATTGGAAGTAATCCAGATGCCTTCGTATACTGATACCGAAAAAATTGAAATTGCCAAAAGATTTGTCCTCCCCCGCTATCTCAAAGAATCGGGATTAACAACGGACAATTTAAAAATTGATGAAACAATTTGGGAAAAAATGGTTCGCCCACTGGGCTTTGATCCAGGTATTCGCACAGTTGAAAGATTAATCGAAAGTATTGTCCGCGTCACCGCCTACAAAATCGTCTCCGGCCAAGGACAGAATTTTATGGTCAATGAAGGCAATCTAAAAGAATTCATTTCGTAAATTAACCTAATTACCCTAATTCTACTAATTACTCTAATCAAATCCCAATTGGTGCTTTTTTAGATTAATTAGATCAATTAGAAATTAGAAATTTTAAGTGTATTTATCCGCCACCTTCGAGGCTCCATACGAATCAGGCTTAATCCTCACTTCATATCCACTCCCTCGAATCATCCCGACAACTTCCGTAATTAATTCTCTTGTCTCACCATTATGACCAATGTCCACGTGTATTTGAATATCATATTTAGAAATTCCATTTGTCTTAAAAAATTGGACAAAATTTTCCGAAGTCATCAGCGACATCGTCGCCTCTTGATAAATACGCTCTTTCAAAGAAATCTTTTTATCCTGGACTATTCTTTTCCAAAAATATATCCCCCCCAACCCGACTCGATGAATAATCAAAGCCGAGACAAAATCATATTTATTTTTTTCAATCTTCTGCGAATCAGTCCCGACAATAATTTCATATTTAGCTTTTTTATCTACAGCCATATAATTAGACACAATCTTTTTCAATTGCTCCAAATCGACCTTTCCATGTGTCGGACTATGATAAAACATAAAATTATTCAATGTCATTCCCGCGAGCTGAAAGCTCCCTTTCAGGGAAGGCGGGAATCCATTTCTCTAAACAATAATTACCTAACAGGAGTTAATTTTATCATAAATATCTTTCTGAGGCTAAATTTAAATAAAAAAACTAAATAAAATAAATATGGCTTTTGATAGAATTAAGCTATGTATAAAGTAGTTCGAAAAAGTGATGCAAAAATAAGACAAATAGCACCTAATAAAACAGCAGATAATTATATTACAAAAGATACGACTCCTATTTTTTCTTTTGCCACAACCAAAGGAGATAATTATTACGAAAAAATTAAAGTCAGCTATAACCGTCTTTATTTTGTCCTTGAGGGAGAATTGGTATTAACTATTGATTCAAAAGAAATCAGATTAAAAAAAGATGACTGTATTTATATTGAAAAAAATACCGAATACGAAATGAACGGAACATTTAATGCAGTAGTAATAAACGAACCCGCCTTCGGCACACTTCCAGATCTTAACTAACCTCAGAAATAAAACTAGTATTAAATAATTATTGTCCCCCAACCCCCCGGAGTTGTTTAAATAAATTTTGTTCAACCATAATGAACTATTATATTATTTCATTTTTTAAAAACAAATAAATGTTCATGCATAATGAGTAAGAAATTTGACTCTTTTGATTTATTAACCCAAAAACCTGTTGCTTTACAATTATATTGTCTTTTTATAATATCCTCTTTTAGTACAAAACCTAATTTTATAAATCTGTCCATAACTCTAAAAGCTAACGGTTGATACATTGTCTTACGTCTTGTGTCACCAATTAAAATTGCGCAGAATTTTCCTGGCTTCAAAACTCTATATAGCTCTTTTGCAACTTTTTCTAATTCGTCAACAAAAATATCAAGGTCATGAATGTTTGATAGATCTTCTGGTATTTTTCCATTACTATATTTAACAATATCTGCGTATGGTGGATGTGTAAGTACAAAATCTATTTCTTCATTTTTAATAAAGTTCATATTCCTCGCGTCGCATTTTACAATCCGTTGTTTTGATTTATTATCAACTTTAAAACCCAAAGATTTTTTAGTTCTCTCTATTGCTTCTTCATTTATATCAATACAAGTAATATGGCGATTTAATATTTTTGCTTCAATAGCAGTAGTTCCTCCTCCTATCATACAATCTAATAAATGGTCACCTACTTTCGAATAGCGAAGAATGAGATTACGGACAACTTCGGGAGCCCAGTTGCCACGCCAATCAGAAGTATGAGTTGCCCAATTACCGCGATGAGGAAAAGCCCAAGCTGTTGTGCATTCTAATT
>CAYZAZ010000011.1:0-22233 GCA_964476545.1 uncultured Gammaproteobacteria bacterium | reverse complement strand
GGATAGAATCGGACTATCGGTCTCATCTTTATCAGAGATGTGTTTTACCATTAAACTACATGCCCTATCTCAAAACTAGCAACTCCCATTTATTTTATCAAATGAACTTCCTTTTTTCACTTGCATAAAATTATTTATATTGACATTTTTAAACATGTATTATATGTTTTAATATGTTGAAAGTTTATTTTACAGCATCGACTACAAACAATGGCGAACTTCTCCCCAACTATCAAGAAATTATTAATACTCTCAAAAAAAATTCTCTCAAAATTATTTCCGGAGAACAAATAATTAATAAATTAAAATTATCAAAAGATGCTCAATTAAAAAAACAAGCAATTTTCGAAAGAGAAAAACGTCTTATTGATCAAGCTGATTTTGTAATTGCTGAAGTAACCAAACCTTCCCACGGCGTTGGTGGTGAAATCGTCTATGCTTTAATTAAAAATAAACCTGTTTTAGCCTTAGCTCAAGCTCATTATGAAGATAAAATTTCACCAATGATTGTTGGCAACCCATCTGATAATTTTTTTCTTGAAATTTATTCCACTTCCAAATTACCCTACATTATTAAAGATTTTATAGAACACGTAAAAAAAATCAAGGCTCGTCGAGGCAAGCTTATTGTCATTGATGGTGCCGATGGTTCTGGAAAAACTACTCAAGCTCAATTACTAATTAATTATTTTAAAGAAAAGAAATTACCCGTTAAGTATACAGATTTTCCTCAATACTATCATTCCTTTCATGGTCGAACCGTTGCCAAATTTTTAAGAGGTGAATTTGGAAAAATTAATGAAGTCTCTCCTTATCTTGCCTCACTCACCTATGCTCTCGATCGCGCTTCAATTAAAAAAGAAATGGATGATTTTCTGGAAAAAGGTGGCTATATTATCACCAACCGTTATGCTACCTCCAGTATGGCTCATCAAGCCGCTAAATTTGAAAAAGAAAAAGAACAAGAAGAATTTCTTAAATGGGAATATGACCTAGAATATAAAATCCATAGAATCCCCAAAGAAAATTTAGTCATTTACTTATATGTCCCTTGGCAAATTACTGAGAAACTAACAGCTAAAAAAACTGGTGAAGAATTTTTAAAAGGCAAGAAAGATATCACAAACAATACTAACCATAGAATTAATTCTGAAAAAATGTATTTAAAATTAGCAAAAAGATATAAACATTGGATAATGATTCCTTGCGTCGAAAATGATAAATTACTTTCCAAAGAAGAAATTCACAAAAAAATTCTCGTAGTCATTAAGGATAAATTCAAAATATAATTGATGCACATAGCATGTAACATATAACTTAGAACTTAGAACTTAGAACTTAGAACTTTATAACTTAGAACTTTATAACTATCTTATTTATCTCTTCCTTCAACTTCATTGTTTCTTCTCTTGGATTATTGGCAAAAATTATTCCTCGGGAAGAATTAATAATTAATCCTTGCCTTTTTGAATTTAAGCCAGCTCTCAAAGTCGCTTTTAAATCTCCACCTTGAGCGCCAATACCTGGAATAAGCAAAGTCATTTCTCCAACAATTTTTCTCACTTCTTTCAACTCATTAGGATAAGTTGCACCCATTACTAACAGGCAATTTTTATTCTTATTCCATTTTTTTGCCACTTGATAAGCAACAAATTGATATAGTTCAATCATGTCATTGCAAAGATTGCCACGCAATGACACTTTTAAATCCTGAAATTCACCTGCACCTAGATTTGAAGTCCGACAAAGAATAATTATTCCCCTATCTTTTTGTTCCAAAAATGGTCTTAGCGCTTCTTCTCCTAAATATGGATGAAGAGTCACCGCATCGGCCCCAAGATAAGTAAAAACAAATTGTACATAGCCTTTATTCGTATTCCCAATATCGGCCCGCTTCGCATCAATAATAATTGGAATTTCCGGATATTTTTGTTTTAAATAATCACAAGTATCTTTTAAAGCATTTACTCCCTCGTGACCAATCGACTCATAAAAAGCAGTATTCAATTTGTAAGCGCATACAAGATCAAATGTTTCTTCAATAATATATTTATTAAATGAAAGCAAAGATAAATACTGTTCTGTTGGAGTTGAAACAGGAAAATCTTTACCCCCTGTAGAAAGCTTAGTAATATTAGAATCTAATCCTACGCAAACTAAAGATTTATTTTTTTTAGCAATATTATCTAGTTTTTCTTGAAAAGTCATTTGATTTTATTTTTTAATTTTAAATACTCTTTACCGTGACCAATTTTAATATTTATTGGTATATTTTTTTTACATAAAGGACAAGATTTTTCTTCATAGGCCTCTGCCGGAAAAACATCTAAAGCAAAAAATGGTGCTCCAACTACTTTTGTATTAACATTTTTTGGGTTACGATTCACCATTACACAAACAGCCACTACTTTTCCTCCTGCTTTTTTAATTGCAGAAACTGTTTTTTTTACAGAAATACCAGTTGTTGTTAAATCCTCAAGAACTAAGACATTTTTTCCTTTAATAAATCTATCATATCCTCTTCTAAAGATCTGTTCACTCTCCGCCGCCGATGCCGTTGTTCCTTTGTCTTTTTCTGTATAAACACTCAATACTTCCTTTTTTTTTAATTTTGATAAATAATATGCAGTCCAAGTTGAAAGCACTGTCCCCCCCACGGCCGGCGCTGCGACCACATCAATATTTCTATTTTTAAATTTCTCCGCAAACATCTTTCCGACTAACGAAGTTTCTTTTGTATGGGGATATAAAAAATCCTTATTGATATACACTGAGCCATGTTTTCCCGAAGTAAAAACAAAATGATCATTTGTCAAAATCGCTCCTACTTTTTTTAAAATATCAACAATTCTACTCATAAATATTTAATTAATTTATAAATTAATGACCCAAACCAATTAAATTTTTAACATTTTTAATTTTTTCCTTTTTCAAAAATTCACTCATCCCTAAAATTATTTCCTTATATATTTTATACCCTCGTAAATAAACACTCGAGCCAACCCCTACCAGAGTTGCCCCGGCCATCATCATTTCCACGGCATCCTGCCACTTCTCCACTCCCCCCATCCCAAGAATGGGAATTTTTACCGCTTCATAAATCTCATAAATTTTTGCAATCGCCACCGGTCGAATACTTGGCCCAGACAACCCACCTTTTTTGGCACCAAGAATTGGTTTCCGTTTATAAATATCAATCAGCATACTTGGAGCGATCGTATTAATCGCCGCAATCGCATTTGCGCCAGCTTGCTCACATGCCTTAGCTATTTCTCCAATATTTTCCACATTTGGCGTCAATTTTGCAATTATTGGAATCTTACCCGCTTCCTTTTTCACAGATTTGATAACTTCAAAAGACAGATCGCTTTTATTACTAAGCATCTTGCCAAATTCACCCTCGACATTGGGACAAGAAAGATTAATCTCAATTGCATAAGGTTTTATTTCTGCAAACTCACCTACTAATTTATTAAATTCTTTCACACTAACCGCAAAAACACTGACAATAATTGGTACTTTTGCTTTTTTCAAAAACTCTTTCACTTGTTTCTTGCCTTCTTTTAAACCAGGATTTTTCAAACCAACGGAATTAACAAATCCATACTCGTATTTTGCCACACGCGGAATTGGATTTCCCTCTCTCGGATTTAATGTAATTGATTTTAAAACAATACTCCCCGCCCCCGCATCAATTGCCACCTGATGATTAGCAACTCCATTAATAATTCCTGAAGGGAGAAATAAAGGATTTTCTAATTCTTGCTTAAATAGTTTTATTTTAAGGTTCATTTTAAAATAATTAATTAATAATTTTTCCATCTTCAAATACCTTTTTCCCTCGAATAAATACTCGTTTCACTTTGCCTCTAACTTTCCAACCATTAAAAGGACTCCACCCACACTTTGTTTTTAAATTTTTATTATCAATAATATACTCTTCTTTTTCGTCAATTTCTATAAATGTATTTTTATCAGTTTTTATATTAAATATTCTTTTAGGATTCTCATAGCAAACTTCGATGAATTGATTCATCGAAGTTTTCCCTTGAGAAATAGCTGTTATAAATAAAGGCAAAGTTGTCTCCAACCCCGGAACACCAAACGGTGGATTTTCCGACTTTTTTTCTGCAATTGTATGCGGTGCATGATCTGATTCAATCACATCAATATATTTTAAATTTTTCCACAGAAAATCTCTATCTTTTATTGATTTTAATGAAGGTCGCATCAAACCAAATGATTTTAATTTTTTTTCATCATCTGAACACAAAAAAAGATAGTGGGGAGTCACACCACATGTGACTTGACAACCTTTTTTTTTAAAACTGATTATTGTCTCTAATTCTTTTTGTGAACTGACATGACAGATATGAACTCTTTTTTTGGCGTTAAGCGCCATTTTTAAAATATTTTCTATAACACCCGTCTCTGCATGAAATAAAATTGGCTTTTTACTTTTCCAAGCATTGAATATTTTTGGTAATTTTTCTTCCGCTACTAAAAAATTACCTGTCGTCTCATTTAAATACAATTTTAATCCCAAAACATAAGGTTCCATTTTCATTAACTCTTCTAAGTTATCCCCCATACTCCCAGCATAAAAACCAATATCACAAATGGCTTTTTTCTTTGCAATTTTTATTTTTTCTTTTAGTCTCTTTAAAGTAATAATTGGCTTTTTATTATTGGGCATATCACCGACAAAGACAAATCCTCCAGCAACAGCGGCGGAAGTGCCTGTATAAAAATCTTCTTTAGCGGTCTGACCGGGATCACGCAAATGAACATGAATATCAATCAATCCGGGAAATCGCATGGCTTATAACTTGTAACTTGTAACTTAGAACTAATCACTATTCACTAACCACTAATCACTATTCACATACTCTTCCCAACTTTTTATCTTCAAATCATCCTTATCAGCAGACAAATTAAATTTATCCAACGCTTTTACTAAAAGCCTTGATGTATTAATGTCAGTAAAAAGTAAAATATTATTATCAATCGTCGCTCTTCTAATTAAAAAGCCATCGCTTTTAATTTTTTCAATTAAACCATCAGTACTTTTTTCCTCACTTAAATTAATCACAAGCGATACTTTTTTTTGCTCAATAATATCTAAAACACTTGGTTTTTTATTTTCATAAAGCTTATGAACTAATGTTGTTTTTACACCCTTTGATTTCAAAAAATGATGAGTATTGTAAGTTGTATATAGTTTATATCCTAAATTTTTTAATCGCCAAACTGATTCTGCAAAACGTAATTTATTCTCATCTCCACCAACCGTCACTAAGGCAGTTTTTTTTTCAAAAGAAAACCCTGTCGAAATCAAAGATTTTAAATATGCTTCCTCGACTGTTTCTCCAAAACAAGCCACTTCACCAGTTGAAGCCATTTCTACTCCTAAAACAGGATCTGCTCCTTCAAGTCGGGCGAAAGAAAATTGTGGTACCTTAACAGCTATGTAAGCGGGGTGATCAATTTTATGTATCTTTGCTTTATTAAAAAAAGCGTCAACAATTACTTCAGCAAAATTTACTCCCGTCACTTTAGAAATAAAAGGAAAAGTACGCGATGCCCGTAAATTTAATTCAATCACATAAACCTGGTTATCTTTTACCATGTATTGAATATTAAAGGGACCAGTAATTTTTAATGCATGAGCCAGTTTTTCTGCCACTTCAACCATTTTCTGCCCTGAAAAATACCTTACTCGCTCCGCCGGATAAACAATCGTTGCATCACCTGAATGTACCCCTGCATGTTCCACATGATTTGCCAAAGCAAATACCATTACCTTGCCGTTTTGAGCCACACCATCAAACTCCACCTCTCGAGCATTAGTAATAAATTTTGAAATTGTCACTGGATGTTCTTTACCAATGTCAGTTGCTTTTTTAATAAATTTTTTTAACTCTTCCTCGTTATAACACACATTCATCGCCGCCCCAGATAATACATACGATGGCCGAATTAAAACTGGAAAATTCACTTCTTTTGTAAAAGATAAAGCGGTTTTAATATCTGTAAAATCTTTCCATAAAGGCTGTTTAATCTCTAATGTATCCAAAAGCTCAGAAAACTTTTTTCTATTTTCCGCCTTATCAATTCCCTCTATTTGCGTCCCCAAAATTTTTATTCCATATGCCGCCAATTTTTTAGCAATATTATTAGGTGTCTGGCCACCAACTGAGACAATGACTGCCGATGCTTTCTCAAACTCATATAAATCAGCAACTTTTTCAAATGTCAATTCTTCAAAATAAAGACGGTTACTCATATCGTAATCAGTGGAAACAGTTTCTGGATTACAATTAATCACAATCGATTTTTTTTGATATTTGTTTAGAAATTTTGCTGTATAGACTGCCGACCAATCAAACTCCACCGAACTACCAATGCGATATGGTCCCGAACCTAAGACAATTATTCCATTTTTTTCAATTGGCTCTACATCATGGTGGCTTCCCCAATAAGTCGTATATAAATAATTAGTTTTCGCTGGAAATTCACCTGCCAAAGTATCAATTTGAAAAATAAACGGCTTTAACTTCCATTTATTTCTTAATGCTCGAATTTCCAATTCTTTTTTTCCTATTAAATTTCCAATTTTTTTATCAGAAAAACCAAGTTTTTTTAATTTTAATAAAAAGAATTTCGTCATTCCGGCTATGTCCTGAGCTTGACCTCCGATTCGGAGATCTTGTCGAATGCCCCGCCCTGAGCCTGTCGAAGGGTCTTGTCCGGAATCGTTGTTAACTACGATTCTGGACGCACTTCGTTTGCCAGAATGACACTGTAATTTAATTAATTCTATTTCTGCTTCAACAATATTTTTCAATCGATATAAAAACCAGCGATCAATCCCAGATTTCTTATATATCTCATCAATCGAAAATCCTTTTTTTAAACCAACTGCGAGCGCAAAAATTCTTCGGGGAGTTGGCACTTCAATATAATGCCAAACATTTTTTTCATCCGAAAAACCATTATCCGTAATTCCCTCAGCGCCTTCATCTAGCATTCTTACTCCCTTTTGAATTGCTTCTTCAAAAGTCCGCCCAATCGCCATAATTTCCCCCACCGACTTCATGGCACTACCAATTTTTTCATCAGCTCCATGAAATTTTTCAATATCCCAGCGAGGAATTTTTACCACTAAATAATCCATCGCCGGTTCGAAACAAGATTGCGTTTTTTGCGTCACTTGATTTGTTATTTCTGTCAAAGATTTTCCAAGTATTAATTTGGCTCCAACATAAGCTAAGGGATAACCTGTCGCTTTCGAAGCCAAGGCAGATGAGCGCGATAAGCGGGCGTTAACCTCAATTACGTAATAATCATTAGAAAATGGATCTAGGGCAAACTGCACATTACACTCCCCAATTATGCCCAAACTCCGCACTAATTTTATTGAAATATTTCTCAATAAATGATATTGATAATTATTTAAAGTTTGGCTTGGAGCAACAACAATTGATTCCCCAGTATGAATTCCCAACGGGTCAAAATTTTCCATATTACAAACTGTGACACAATTATCATATTGATCTCTCACTACCTCATATTCAATTTCTTTAAAATGATGAAGATATTTTTCCACTAAAATTTGGGAGGAAAAAGACAAAGTTGCCACAACTTTTTCCTTAAACTCATTTTCACTTTTTACTACACCAGATTTTTGCCCACCTAAAGCAAACCCTGCCCGAATCATTACTGGATAACCTATTTCTTGAGCTATTTTTAAACCATCTTTTAAATTTGTTGCCACCTTGCTTATTGGCGTGGTAATATTAATTTTTTTTAAATGATTGGCAAATTTTTTTCGATCTTCTGTCACAATTATTGTTTCTACTGAAGTCCCCAAAACCCGCACGTTATTATTTTTTAAAATTCCTTTTTTATATAAATCCATACCACAGTTCAAGGCTGTTTGACCACCAAAAGATAAAACAATCGCATCCGGCTTTTCTTTTATAATAACTTTTTCAACAAATTCCGTCTCAACCGGTAAAAAATATACTTTATCTGCTAAATTTTTTGAGGTTTGAATTGAAGCAATATTGGGATTTATTAAAATTGTTTCTAAACCCTCTTCTTTAAAAGCTTTAATCGCCTGGCTTCCCGAATAATCAAACTCCCCTGCTTGACCAATTTTAAGCGCCCCCGAACCGAGTAATAGTATCTTTTTCATAGTGTTTAGTGAATAGTGATTAGTGACTAGTTAAAGAACTTATAAGTTTATTCAACATTTTCATTACTTCTTCAAGTGCTGAATAAATTTTATTAAAATCTGAATTAGTTAATAAATTTATTTTTAATGAAATTATTAATTGTGTTTCAAGTTCCGCCCCTGATCCATATGCAATTTTAAGAAATTGAATAAATTCTTTATGACCCCTCAATTGACCTTCAGCAATATTCGAAGAAATCGATACAACTGATCGTCTCATTTGATTTGTAATCCCATATAATTCTGATTTTGGAAAATTACTTGTTATTTTATAGATCAAAACACATAACTCTACTGCCTTTTGCCAAACTATTAATTCCTTAAATGATTTCATTTCTGTTTACGATTAATTTCTAATCACTAGTCACTAGCCACTAACCACTCTCTCCAAAAATTTCTCAAACACCCATTCCGTATCAACTGGCCCATGACAAGCTTCAGGATGAAATTGCACCGACATAAAAGGCAATTTTTCATGAATAATACCTTCGTTTGTCCCATCATTAGCATTGATAAACCAAGGCTTAAATCCTTGAGGAATTTTACCAATCGCAAAACCATGATTTTGAGTGGTAATAAAACATTTTTTTGTTCCCATTTCAAGACATGGTTGATTTTGACCCCGATGACCAAACTTAAGTTTATATGTATCCCCACCCGCCGCCAATGCCAAAATTTGATTTCCCAAACATATGCCAAGAAGAGGAATTTTTTTTGCCAAAATTTTTTTTACTGTTTCAATGGTTGCCGTAACCATTTTTGGATCCCCCGGCCCATTTGAAATAACTACTCCATCAATTTTTTCTTTCAAAGAAAAAATATCATAATTCCAAGGAACAGTGATTAATTTCACTTCCCGCTTTAACAAACTCCGCCGAATATTTTCTTTCACTCCACAATCAATCAATACAACTGTACCATTGCGCCCACGATCGTGGGTTGAATGGTTATTATGAATCACTTTTTTTGTTGATACTTGAGCTACTAAGTTCTTTTTATTGGGGTCCTCAAAATCAATTTCCTTTGAAAAAATAATCTTTGCTAATTGATTTCCCTCATCTCTTAATTTTTTAGTAATGAAACGCGTATCGTCTACTTCTAATGCAGGAATTTTTTCTTGTTTCAGCCATTGAGCTAGTGTCATTTTGCTTTCAAAATGTGAAGGAGTATCAATATACTGAGAAACAATTAATCCTGAAATATGAATTTTACCTGACTCCCAGTATTTTTTATCAGGCACTCCATAATTGCCAATAATTGGATAGGTCATAACTAAAATTTGCCCTGTATAAGATGGATCTGTTAATGATTCAGGATATCCAACCATACCGGTAGAAAAGACCAACTCACCTGCCACTGGTTTTTCATAACCAAATGACCGACCAATAAATTTCGTCCCATCTTTTAAAATTAATTTCCCTTGCATATTTAACATATAACTTAGAACTTAGAACTTAGAACTAATTTTAATAATCCCATCCTCACCCACATCCCATTTTTAATCTGCGTTGTCAAATAAATTGCTCGAGGATCAGCGTCAACTAAACTCTCAATCTCCCCTACTCTTGGTAATGGGTGCATCAATAAAGTATTTTTTCCTGCTTTTTCTTGCACTAATTTTTTTGTTAAAACAAAGTTCAATTTCAATTTTTCATACTCTTTTTTATCTGTAAATCTTTCTTTTTGAACCCGGGTCCAATACCAAAAATGACAATCTTGAGGAATTTCTTGATACGATTTTATTTCCACTAATTTTATTTTTCTTTTTTTCGCATCTTCTAAATCATCTTTTGACAATTGAAGTTTTTTCGGCGATAAAAGATAAAGAGTATTTTTTGGAAAAATTGCTAACCCTCTAATTAAAGAATGGACTGTCCGCCCATTTAATAAATCACCAACAATCAATCCTTTGAGACCGAAAAGTTTTTTATGTTTTTCAAAAATTGTAAAGATGTCCATTAAGGCTTGAGTTGGATGCTCACCGATTCCATCTCCTGCATTTATTATTGGAATATTAGCCACATCAGCTGATTTCTGAGCTGTCCCCACCATTGGATGCCGAATAACGATTGCATCGCTATACTGTTCGACTACTTTTATCATATCTTCAATTGTTTCCCCTTTAATTATTGATGAAGTTTGCAGTGGATTTTGATGTTCAATTGTCTGTGCTCCTAATCTTTTTGCCGCCACCGTATGTGAAGAAAATGTCCGAGTTGATGGTTCAAAAAAAAGTAAGGAAATAATTTTCCCCTTCAAAATATTTAATAATTTTTTTGGCGCCGTTCTTTTAATTCTAATAACTTCTTTAAATAAAACTTTTATTGAATTTTGATCAAACTGCTCAAGCGAAACAATGTCTTTATTTTTAAAATTACCGTTTATTAGTTGTAACATAAAAAAAATCCCTCCATTTTGGAGGGTTGGTTGATTTAAATATTTTTAAAAATTTTTAGCATTCTAAAAAATACATATTAGAGGAATAGGAATAACTTGTCAATATATCCAACAGTATCAAGTGAACTAATCACGTAACACATAGCACGAAACACGTAACACAAAACACGTAATAAGTAACAAGTAATCAGTAACTAGTAACTAATAGCCATTAACCATTAGCCATTATTTCCTAATCACTAACTACTAACCCCTAACTACTATGTTCTCCCCCCTCTCCGGGCCAACTGAGACTATTGCCACCGGCACTTTCAAAAACGTTTCAATAAATTTCACATATTTTTGGCAATTAACCGGCAAATCTTTAAACTTGCGAATTTTTGTGATGTCTTCACCCCAACCCGCAAATGTTTTATAAACTGGTTTTACTTTGGCCAGTTCATTATAACCACACTCACTATAATTTATTTTTTTTCCAGCAAGTGTATACCCAACACAAATTTTCAACTTGGGAATTCCAGATAAAATATCGATTTTAGTAATCGCAATTTTCGTTGTACTTGTAATCTCAGTCGTAAATTTTACCGCTTCCAAATCCAACCAGCCAATTCTTCTTGGTCTTCCCGTCGTTGTCCCATACTCATGGCCTTTTTCTCGAATGTTATCTGCTATTTTATCTAACAATTCCGTTGGTAATGGCCCACCGCCAACACGCGACAAATAAGCTTTCACCACCGACCACACATTATCCATTTTATCTGCCGGCCCTCCCGCGCCAATATTAACTGCACCGGTAATTATATTTGAACCAGTCGAAAATGGATACGGTGACCAATCAATATCCAGCATCACGCCATGCGCGCCTTCAAAAAGAATTTTCTTATTTGCTTCCATTGCCTTTTTGAAAACCAAATAAGTATCTTTCACTAAGGGTTTTATCAAATCTCGAAATTTTTTAAATTGTTTTAAATAATCCTTGGCTTTAATCGGTGCGACTCCAAATGTTTTTAGTATTTTGTTTTTAATCGCTGTTTGGAATTTAAATTTTTCCATAAATATTTTCCAATCCAGAAGTTCGTAAATTCTTATCCCGTTGTAGCTTACCTTATCAGCGAGTGTTGGCCCAATTCCCCGCTTGGTTGTCCCTAATTTATTTTTACCCCGAGCATTTTCATATGCCAAATCTAATTCTTTATGATAGGGCATAATCAAATGACAACGTGGTGAAATAATTAATTTTTTTGCCACATTTATTTTTTCTCTTTTTAAAATTTCAATTTCCTCGGTTAATACTTCAGGGTCAATAATAACACCATTGGCAATCACCCCAATAATATTTTTATTAAAAATTCCCGAAGGTACTAAGTGAAAAGGAAACTTTTTCTTACCAATAACAACTGTGTGACCAGCATTATTTCCCCCGTGAAACCGGACTGCAAAGTCACTTTTACCTGATAATAAATCAACTATTTTCCCCTTCCCTTCATCCCCCCATTGTCCACCAACAACAAGTGTTAGCATAGGTATTTACTAAATAATTTTTAATTTGAAATTTTAAATTTGAAATCAAATCTAAATTTGATACTTCGACTTTACTCAGTATCAATCCTGAGCTCGTCGAATGGATTAAAACATTTAAAAATTAAAATATTGAAAATTCATTGAAAATTGTAAATTGAAAATTAAATCCTAAATTGTTAACAATCTAACTAGCCCCACATACTTCTCCGGCGTTAGTTCCCTAAATTTATTTTCTTTATCTAAGCCCAACTTACTGATTATTTCCAGGTATTCTTTTTTTTCAATTTTTTTTCCTTGAGTTAAATCTTTTAGTTTTTCATAAGCTTTTTCATCGCCAACTGATCTGAAATAAGTTTGCACTGCCTCCGCCAAGACCTCCCAATGATTATCTAATTCTGTTTTAGTTTTAATTTCATTAACACTAATTTTCCCCAAACCTTTAACAATTCCCTTCCAGGCCAAAAGTGAGTGCCCAAATGCTGTTCCAAAAGTCCGCTTCACAATCGAATCCGAGAGATCCCGTTGAAGACGTGAAACCATTAATTTTCTCTGAAATAATTCAAAATAATTATTGGCGATTTGAATATTGCCTTCGGCATTTTCAAAATCAATTGGATTAATTTTTTGAGGCATTGTTGAAGAACCAACCTGATTTTTTTCTTTTTTCAAAATTAGAACATCAAGCATTATATAATTCCACATATCTTGAGCCAGCCCCAGCAAAATTCCATTAATTAAATAGATTATCTGAAAATATTCGAGCCAATTATCATAGGGTAAAATCTGAGTGGTATAAAAATTAGTTCTTAATCCTAAATCTTCAATAAATTCCTTAGAAAATTTTTGCCAATTAATTTTCGGATATACAAACTGCAGAGCATTATAATTTCCCACAGCTCCATTTAATTTACCTTCAAATTTAAAATCTTTTAATTTTTTTTGTTGCTTTAATAAACGCTCATTAAAATTCGCTATCTCTTTACCAAATGTCGTCGGTACCGCTACCTGACCATGAGTCCGTGCCAACATTACTTTATCTTTATTCTCAATTATTAAACCATTTAGCCATTTAACCATTATCTCTATTTCCGGAAGTACTGTTTTTTGATTAAATTCTTTTAAAATTAAGCCGTAAGCTAAATTATTGACATCTTCGGAAGTTAGTCCCAGATGAATAAACGAAGATAACTTATTTAATCCCAATTTTTTAAATTTTTCTCTTAAAAAATATTCAATCGCTTTGACGTCGTGATGAATTTTTCCTTCAATTTCTTTTACTCTTTGGGCATCGTCAACAGAAAAATTATCCTCAATACTTTGAAGCTTCTTATATTTTTTTGCGGTTTTTTTTATTTGAAGAAATTTAATTAAATATTCTATCTCCACTTTTACCCGATATTTAATGTAGGCATATTCAGAAAAATATTCTTTTAAAGATACAAGAGATTTTGCGTAGCGACCGTCGATTGGAGAAACATTTGTTAAATTTTGGTTCATCCAATCTCCATAGTAAATGATTTATTTTAAAAAGCAAGAGATATTTAATAAAACAACCTATTTGTGCCGCAGGAGGGAGTCGAACCCTCATGAGGTTGCCCTCACAGGTTTTTGAGACCTGTGCGTCTGCCATTCCGCCACCGCGGCATAATATAATAGTATTATAATATGCAAATGATAATATTTCTCCTCTTAATACTTTTTGTCCTTTTTATCATTTCCCTTTTTTCCTCAGAGAAATTTTCCCCCATTCCCTACTTTCCCACCAATAAAAAAGACATTCCAGCAATTATTAAAGCGCTAAAGCTCAGAAATGATCAAATAATTTTCGATTTAGGAGCTGGTAATGGCATTGTCATCTTTGAAGCCGCTAAAAAAGCAATTAATTTGAACACTCAGTTTGTGGCCATTGATATTAATCCTGTACTTATCTTAATCATGCATTTGCGCCGACTCCTCCATCCAAATCGCAAGAATATTAAAATCATCTGGAACGACATGTTTAAGATAAATTTAGATGTCATTGCGAAGCTGAGCTTGAACTCTGATTCGGAGGCCTTGCCGAAGCTGAAGCAATCTAATGAAAAAAGATTACTTCGCTTCGCTCGTAATGACATAACTATATATTTATACATTAGTCCCTGGCTTTTAGAAAAAACAGTCTCAAAGATTAAGAAAAATATAAATAAATTTAGCCTCGTTTCATATTTTTATCCAATTAAAAGCCTGAAAAAAAGAGAGAAAATTATAAAAGGAAGAAATAATATCTATATTTACTAACCTTATCTCAAAACTCAAATGTTAAATGTCATAACCACAGCTCAAATCTTTTAATCTGGTTATCTAGATAAAAAGTTTTAACATGTGGATTTGAGATTTAACATTTGAGATTTAACATATTTAAGTTAGTATTGAAAGTATTTCTTTAGGATTCTTCACCAACCAAGTAGGTTTATAGGCCCTTAAAACCTGATCTTTATTAAACCCCCAAGTCACTGAAATTATTTTTACATTCGCCTTCTGACAGGCCTCAATATCCCTCACTTCATCGGCCACATAGATTACATCTTCTTTATTCAATTTATATTTTTTGATCAAATTATTTAAAGCCCGATCTTTCCCAAAAAGATTTTTCTCACAATGAACAAAGTCAAAATAATTTAAGTCATTAATTTTTATAAATTTATCAATTGTCATCTTTATATTAGAAGATAAAATACCTACCTGGCAATTGTTATTTTTTAATTTTTTTAACAAATCTCTCATCCCCGGAAAAAGCTGTATTGTCTCTATTATCTGATAAAGATCTTTTTGAGCTTTTCTAATCTCCAAATAAATCAAGGGAAATTTTAACCATGATATCTTAAATTTCTTCATTAACTCATGATAACTTTTTAATCTAATTTCTTCGATTAGTTTCTCATCAGAATCAGCCACTAATTTTTCTTTCCTAAGATATTGAAGGACTTTTTTCCAAGTAAAAGGCAAAGTGTCAGCAATTGTCCCATCAAAATCGAAAATAATAGTCTTCATTAGATTAATCTCAAATCTTAATGGATTTGAGTTTTGAGTTTTAACATTTGACATATTATTATACAATTTAATTTATGTTTAATTTTCTAAACAGCCTTGATATTAATTTAACCCAGATTATAAGACTAGCTCTTCCCCATAATCGCCTCTTTGACCTCTTTTTCTCTTTTTTCTCCCAAAACGGCGGGTCAATTCTAATCTGGATAGCTCTAGTTATTTTTATTTTATTTTTTGAAGAAAGAAAAAATCCAGGAATAAGTACCAAAGATAAGCAATTCATTATTATTATCACTCTCGCTTTAATTACCCAAGCTATTCTAGTTAATATTATTCTAAAAAATACTTTCCAACGCCCCCGCCCGCCCGCCATGCAAGCCAGTATACTGGCGTTGCGGGCAGGCCCACAACTACAACCTAATATTTGTCCTCACGACTTCTCCTTCCCCTCCGGCCATGCCGCCACTGCCTTTTGCGCCGCCGCCATCTTATCTGTCTTTGATAAAAAGAAAAAATATCTTTATTATTTGATAGCCTTTCTAATAGCCCTATCTCGAATTTATTTAAACTGCCACTATCTGGGAGATGTATTAGCTGGAGGACTCATTGGTTGGGGAGTTAGTTGGATTTACCTTTATCTTCTCAAAACACCTATAGTAATGAAAAGGTCACTGTTAAAATGATTTATACAGTCTTTTCCACATTATAAAATTTCACTCTATCGCCTCTAAACATCAAGTCAATCTCCCCGATTGCGCCGTTTCTGTGCTTCGCAATATAAAGCTTAATCATTCTTTTATTTTGATCCATTAAATCTTCCGTGTCTTCTTCCTGATATAAAAACATGACAACGTCAGCATCTTGCTCAATACTATTATGGACAATAATATCATTGGCAATAAAATTATGAGTTCCCTCAATAGTTGCATCAAATACTTCCTCAATCCCCCGAGCTTCAATAGAAATAATTCTATCCCAAACTACCTCTGATTGAGCCAACATTTTTAATTTCTTATCATTAAGCACCCAAGCAATTTTTTCAAGTCTTTTTCTACTAATACTATTTTTAAATAAACTACTTCCAGGATATGATATTGCTAATTTTTTGGCAAAATCTCTCCAGGAAATACCTAATTTATTTTTAATTGGTGTAATTATTTCATTCCATGTTTCACTTGGGACAACGTCATTATTCGGATTTGCAATAATCTTTTCAAGATTGGCAATATGCTCTCTAATACTCTCCCCTCGCCGACCATTACAACCAATTTCATTCAAAAATTTAAGTTGCATTTCCTTACCCTGAATATGCACCTGCCAATTTGGTCGATAACCTTTTTTAATTGTTTTTCTTAAACTTGAGAAAATCCCTACCCTCAAAAGCAAATGCTGTAATTGAACAATTAATTCTTTACTTGTTGATGAATAGTAAATACTAACCGCAGGCATCCTATTTTTTAATATTTTTTTTGAAATATTCCCATCAGTTGCCCACAGATGTTTGATAAATAATTTTATTTTTTTATCTGAATTTACAAATAATTGATAAGGTAAGGTTTTTTGATATGAATGACACAATTCAATTCCAAGTTTGCTATACCAATTTGTGATTGGACTATGTTTATTATGTGTTAAATGATAAGGAGAAGGTAGATATAAGTGATACCAATTTTTTTGTTTTACTAAACGCGATTGAATATTAAATAATTTTTTAGCCGTCTCTTGGACAGCTTCAATATTTTCTAAATCATCACTTGTATAATGAATCGGTTGATTTGGTAAAGTACAACCATCTCCAATTAAATGTGCTAATAGTATCAATTCTTCATCACTCATCGAAACTGGACGATAGACATGATTATAAATTCGAGGCAATGCAATTCTTTGATCCACTTTCAAATTATTAAGTGATTTCCAGCCAGCCAAGGTCTTAAATGGATGATTGGCAGAAGCTCGAATTGATCGCCCACTCTGAGTTTTTAATTCATAAACCATTTTTCGCCCACTATAAAAAGCTTTAGAAAGCTTTTTTACAGTCAATTTCCAATTTTCATCTAAAGAATAAATCGGAATATTTTTTTGTAATTTTCTTTTTGCTAAATCTCCAATTTTCAACAGTTCTCCCGTATCTGCTCTCATAATTAATGAGTTACCAACTAAACACCCCGACTCACGAAGATCTGATAATTGGGGTTTTTTTGATCCCCGTTGTTCAACCGCTCGAGAAAGTTGGGAAATTGCCATCACTGGAATTTTTAATTCACGCGCTAGATTTTTTAATCCTTGAGAAACAAAAGAAACCTCCTGCACCCGGGAATCAAATTTTTTACCGGCGTCAGCCAACTGTAAGTAATCGACAATTAAAAATTTAATATCGTGCTCCGCTTTTAGTTTTCTTGCTTTTGTCCGCATTTCAAGCACTGATAAACCAGGAGTATCATCAATATAAATTGGCGACTCCGATAAATCCCCCATCGCTTCCGTTAATCTCTTATAATCATCTTCAGATAATCGCCCAGTTTTTAATCTCCAAGCATCAATATCCGCCTGACCAACCAAAAGCCGATCCACTAACTCTTCCTTACTCATTTCAAGTGAGAAAAATCCTACTGGTGTTTTATCTTTTGTGGCCACATGCATCGCAATATTCAAACCCAAAGTTGTCTTTCCCACTCCCGGTCGCGCCGCCAAAATTAATAAGTTCGAAGGTTGCATTCCCGATAATTTGTTATCTAATTCAGCAAATCCCGTGGGCACACCCCGTAAATGAATACCTTTTTTCACAAATTCCTCAAGTCTTTCAAAACTTTCCGCCAATATTTCTTTAAGTTCAATAAAGTCCCGATGCAAATGTTCTCGAGATAATGCAAAAATTTCTTTTTCGGCATCATCAAGTAATGATTTAGTGTCTCCTTTTTGATCAAAGGCTTTTTCCACTAATTTTGAGGATAGTTCAATTAATCTTCGTTTGGTATAGTGATCTTTGACAATTCTTCCATAATGCTCCACATAAGCGGCTGTTGGCACGGTATCGATTAATTCAGAAAGATATGAAGCTCCACCTATTTTTTTTAAATTACCATCTTTTGTTAAACTATTTTTTAAAGTCACTACATCAATTGGCTGTTGCTTTTCATAAAGCGAAATCATTGAAGAAAAAATTAACTGGTGCTCAGGTTGATAAAAATGCTCCGCTCGCAAAAATTCTACCACAGTCGTAATTGCTTGAGAATCAATTAAGATAGCTCCCAAAACGGATTTTTCTGCCTGCTCATCATGAGGAGGAGTTTTATAAAGATCTGAAGTAGCCATATTCGGTTAAATCGGTTGAATCAGTTTAATCAATAAAAATCAGAAAGAATAAATTAAATTAGTTTTTCGAACTGATTTAACTGACTCCGACTGACTTTGACTGATTTAATTAATGTCTAAAACTACCACCCTCATCTCTTCGGTTAATTCTTCTTTTTTAAGAGTAAGTTTTGGAACAGGAACGACATTTTTTGCCCCCATTTTTTCTAAAAACTCTGAAAGTGGCGCCAATTCTTTTAAAACCGGTGTTTGATAATGCATTGGGATAATAATTGCCGGTTCAATTTTTTTTATTAAAGTAACCGCTTCACTTGCATCAAGTGTATAAAGACCACCAACAGGGATCATTAATACATCTATTTCACCAATTTCATCTAAAAATTTATCATCTGGCACTACTCCAAGATCGCCACAATGCAAAACTGAGACATCATCGTCAATTCGATATAAAATATTTTCTCCACGCTCGGCTCCTTGTTTTTTATCATGAAAACTTTTAAAACCAGCCACACGCATACTTTTTCTTTCAAACTGACCAGGCCAAGTTATCACCAAAGGATTACCAGAAATTTGATCTAGCTGATTATGATCACCATGGTCATGGGAAATTGTCACAATATCAGCTTCGATTTTCGCAAATTTAAGTCCGGTCATTTTGGGATCAAAGGGATCAGTCACTAATTTTGCTTCATGACCTTTAATAAAAAAAGAAGAATGACCAATATATTTTATATCCATAGTGTATCCAGAATAACATATCAAATATTAAAAATCAAATATCAAAATGACAAAGTAAAATTTAAATATTTTTGATTTTTAATCTGTCATTTTGCTTTTTAATATTTAATTTTTAATATTATTTACACATCTCTTCCTTTATCTTCTCTCTTTCTTTTTCCGGGAGTTTATTCACCTGTTCCATCACTTTACTCACCGCCGTTTTTAAGACGTAATCTTCTGTTTTATCTTTCGTCACATTTGCAGTTTCAGTAACAATTTGGGCGGCCTCACTTAAAAAATCTCCGGCTGTTTTTTCAATCGAAGCACTCATACTCTGAATATTTTTATTTTGAGAAATATTTTTCCTAATTTGGGCTGAAAGAACTGACCCATTTACCTGTTGTCGATTAATTAATCGACTCCCTCCATATATTCCCCCTGCAGTTAAACCCGCAATTAAAAAAACCTTAATCAAAATTCCCGGCAACTTATTATTTTCTAATTTCTTAATAGCCATGATAAAAAAGTATAACAAAAATCCTAAGTATATTTTTCAAGTATTTGTTTAGTAATCACAATACTGAAAGAACAATTCTTAAGAAGAACACAAAAAACAAGAACTCCTAGGTCACTATAAACAAAAATAAATTTACTTAATTATCGCTACTTATTATTAGTTTATAAATTGCTACGATTTAATATTAAATCGTAGCATAATAAGAATTTCAAATTTTAAACTGTAACTGTCATTTTTGTTACTCTTCTTCTTTTTTCTGGAGTAATTGGGCGGATTCATATAGAACCGAAGCAAAAGCTTTATTAAAGTATAAATTTGAACAAGAACAATTTAATCAACAAGGATTTTTTTGTTGTTGGCCATTACAACAATAATCAAACTTATCATTTTTTCTATATTTTTCCCAATAATCTTTTTTCCACTTTTTGTCATAAACCGCATAGGGGCCAGCAGGAACGTTACACGCACATGGTAGATTATCTAATATATAACCGTTTGGACAAGTCTTCGCTACGAAATTACGACATTCAATTATTAAATTTTTTAGATCAAGATTATTGCATATATTCATTTTACAACTCGAAGGTTCGAATACCAAATTGCATAATTTCAAACTGCTTTTATAATCCGCAGGATATCTCGTTGCTTCTGAGATAGCTTCATATTCAAAACATTCATCAGGCGCCATGCGGGCTACACAAGAAAGGACAGAAGGTTTAATTATTAGTGAAAAATCCTTTTTTATTAGCCTTAATATTTGATAAAAATAAGTCACTAAGAAAACAAAAATAATACCGATTAACAATAATTTGATTAGCTTTATCTTCTTATGAGCCACTCTGATGATTATGTAAAAGAGAAAACCTATCATTACTCCTGCAATTAAGTAAGGGATAAAAACGAGAGGTATCCTACTTACACAATTCCAAGGATATGCTTGACACAATGTCAATTCCATAAAATAATTATATTTATTTAACTAAAAAATATCAATTGCAGATGATGATTTATGAAGTCAAGTGTTCAAGCATCCAATCAGTCATGTTTAATGCAGGTTGTTATGATCTTCTAAAATAGTTGTACCGTAACAAAACTGTCAGTTGTAAACAATAATTCTACTTGTAATGACAACATAAATAAAACATTGTCATTCTGGCAATCCCGATATATTATCGGGAGCGTCCAGAATCGTCGTCTAAACAACGATCCTGGATAATCCTTCGATAAACTCAGGATTACCAGGATGACTATTAAATGTAAAATATAGAGCAAATAACAAAAAAAAGGCTAGTTGTTCTACCGCTCTATTTTTAATCTACAACTGTCGTCTTGTGGACGCTTCTTTATTTGGGGTGACCGAGGGGATTTGAACCCCCAACATTTGCCTCCACAGGGCAACGCTCTGCCAGTTGAGCTACGATCACCAACCAATACCAATATTTTATCACACCTTCACAATAAAAAAACTCTATCCAATTGAAGTACACTTCCGAAGTGACCAACTTATAATAATAATTTTCTCCATACAATTTTAATCTTATTAACTATAATATATTTATTAATAATTAAATATATCCCTATGTTAAAAATTGGCCAAACAATCCCCGACTTAAGTTTTGAAATTTATCAAAACGAAAAATTTACAAAAACTAAATTCTCTAACTACCTAGGTAAATGGTTGGTCTTGTTATTTTATCCGGCCGATTTTACTTTTGTCTGCCCAACTGAACTTTCCGAGGCCGCTGATTTTTATCCTCAGTTTAAAAAACTTGAAGCCGAAATAATTAGCTTCAGTACTGACACAGTTTTTGTTCACAAAGCTTGGCACGATGAATCCCCGGCAATAAAAAAAATTACCTACCCTATGGGTGCTGATCCAACTGGTAAAGTTGCGCGTGAATTTGGCACATATATTGAAGAAGAAGGTTTGTCACTTCGAGGCACATTTATCATTGATCCCAAAGGTGTATTAAAAGCTTACGATATTCACGATAATAGCATTGGCCGAAATTCCGCCGAAATATTAAGAAAACTCCAAGCCTCAATTTATGTCGCCCAACACAAAGGAGAAGTTTGTCCCGCCAGCTGGCACCCCGGAAAAAAAACCCTCAAACCCGGGATTAAACTTGTGGGAAAAATATAATTCAATTGGCCTTGACATGGACGTACAATCTTGTACAATAATTCAATATGAGCAATCTTACTTTTATCGATGCCAGCAAAGCTAGAATTGATTTTTTTAAAATATTAGATTGGGTTTATTTAAAAAATAAGTCTTTTCTTATTAAAAAAGCCGGTATCCCTGTTGCCGAAATTACTAAGCCTAAATCCATATTAAAAAGAAAGAATATTTTTGAATTTGCCGGCGTTTGGTCGGATATTAATAGTGATATTATTATTAATAATATCTATAAAACAAGAAAAGATAATAAAAATCTTAAAAGAAAATGGTTCTATAACAAATGTTGTGGGTAACTTTTAATACTTTAGACTATCTTCA
>CAYZAZ010000010.1:5965-22582 GCA_964476545.1 uncultured Gammaproteobacteria bacterium | reverse complement strand
ATAGGGTTACCCTGAACCGTGCTTTGCACTGGTTCGGGGTAGACGACGGGACCAAGTGAGCTTGTTAACACTAATTTCTTAAATTATATCAAATACTTTCCTTATATATCGACAAAAAAATATTATTCTAATAATCCAATATGATCTTTTTGTAGCATATAGTCCATAGACAAATTTATTTTTATGTATTAAAACTTTAATTATATGCCTCCGATTTCAAAATATAAATTAAACCAGGAAATTATTGATAAACTATTTAACTTATTTTTTGAAATTATTGGAAAAAATCAAAGTAAGAATGAGTTTGATTTAATTATTTATGATATTTTTTCATCAACAGAAAGAGTGATGATTGCAAAACGTATTGCAATAATGTATTTGTTACTAAAAGATATAAACTATAAAATTATTTGCGATAAGTTACGCGTATCTCCTGCAACAATATTGAAATTTAGAGGTTCATTGGAAAACAGCAAGGGCGTTCTTTCAAGATTTAATAAGATATTAAAGAATGAAAAAATTAAAGAATTATTTGAAGAAGTGTATTTGTTTCTTCAAAAACCAGGAACGCCAGGGACAAGCTGGTCGATTAGTTTACAAAATAGACTTGAGTTTGAAAGGAAAAAACGGGAAGGTATTTAACATTTTAATGTTTTAATGCATTAAAACATTGCAATAAATAGTATTGTAGTAGAATATAATATATGGTAGCTATTGGAACGCCGGAAGTAGTAAGAAATTTATTTCCTAAGAATCAAGGACATGAAAAGTTTAATTTGGTGACAGATTATCTACAGGACGAATTAGGTTTAATATTTTTTGAAAAATGGCCAACCCACTATCCAGAAGTTTCAAATGATAAATTACGAGCTATTTTTAAATTAAAATCAAATACTTTTCCCCTGGCTAGGATTCCCATAACGAATTTAACAACCTTTTTGAAATCTAATGTAATTGGTGATAAATTTGGAACAAATTATAATGAAAGAGCAGAGAAAACAAGTGAAGTACTCAAAAGATTATCAGCAGATAACACAGAATTAGCTAATTTTTTTACTAAGATTTATATATCTGAAAATCAACTTACATTAAATAATTTATTTAGTGTAACTTTAAGTATCAACGCACTAGCCATGCTGGCAGAAAAAGCAGATTTACCGGGACTTGCTGAAAAACTTAATCATTATGAAAAAGAATTAGTTGGTCAATTAAATGGCCAGGATTCTCAAACTGCTGAAAAGAAAGGAAAATCATTCAACGAAATAGAATCACCAGAAGAAAAATTTGAAATTACTAAACATTTCGAGGATAAAATTATTGAAGTACTAAAATTGCTTGGGGGTGTATAATAAGCTTTTATTTAATTTAATATATTATGGCAGAGAGGGAAAAATGGCATGATACTAGAAAAACTCGAGCTGAGAATGATGAATTACAAAACCCTCCTAAAAATTTAACTGTGGCATGGGGTACAGGTAGCACATCTTTCACAGAAATAATAGTTACAGATAAAGATGGTGATAATCCTAAAGTATTAAGACAAGTTGTGGCTGACGATGGACAGCTTGCAGAAGAACAATATAAAAAATGTTTTTTTGAAGCTTTACATTTTGCCCAAAAACATAAAAAGAAAAAAATACAGTGGATAAGATTCGACCTGAATGATGGAAATCATGACCTACCAGACAATGCTCCTTTCAAACAACCTATAAAAGATTCTACGAAAATAATGGTTGTATTTGGTCATAGATTTAAACAAAAATTAGGTGGAATTAGAACATAATAGATTATAATATCCTCATATGTTTATTGATGAAGCGGAAATTACAGTTACTGCTGGAAAAGGTGGAGACGGGTGCGTCGCTTACTTTAACAAACTTGGCGGGCCAAGTGGTGGTAATGGCGGTCGAGGTGCAAATGTTTATGCAACAGTTAACCACAACATTCCAAATTTAAAAAAATTTATTTCTCAAGTTTCTTACAAAGCCGAAGATGGTGGCAAAGGTGGAAAAAATAGAAGAAGCGGTCTTGACGGTAAAGATCTTATTATTCAAGTCCCACGAGGAACAACGATTATTGATTTAGCCAATAAACGAGAAATAGAATTAATTGAATCCAGCGAAAATATACTTTTGTGTCGTGGTGGAACTGGTGGACTAGGAAATGATGCCCTAAAATCTCCAACAAATCGTACTCCAAAACGAGCCAAACCTGGCCAACCCGGTGAAGAAAGACAGTTTAAATTAATTCTTAAATTAATTGCTGATTATGGACTTATTGGTTTACCCAATGCCGGTAAATCAAGTTTATTAAATGAATTGACAGCGGCTAATGTAAAAACTGCTCCTTATCCATTTACAACCTTAGAGCCAAATTTAGGGGCATATAACGGCAAAGTTTTGGCAGACATTCCCGGTCTTATCGAAGGGGCATCAGCCGGTAAAGGTCTTGGTATAAAATTCTTAAGACATATTGAAAAAGTGAAACTTTTACTTCATTGTCTATCACTTGAATCAGAAACAATAGAAAAAGATTATTTAACTGTGAAAGATGAATTGGGAAGCTACAATAAAAATATGTTAAGTAAAGATGAAATATTACTTTTAACCAAAACTGATTTAGTTAGTAAACAACAGATAAAAAAACAAATCAAAAAACTGGAAAAATATAATAGAAAAATCCTAGCTGTTTCAATCCACGACTGGGACTCATTAGAGCAACTTAGAAATTTATTGTAAAATAACGGTAATTTCACCACGATAGGTGCGCTTCATTAAATCGGCTGGCTTTCCTCGAACAACCTCTTCAAATTTTTTTGTTAACTCTCGACAAACACATACCTCACTTGCCGGCAATAAATTACTTAATATTTCTAGTGTTTGATTTATTCTTTTAGGAGATTCATAAAAAACAAAGAGCAATTTTTTTTGAATTTTTTTTAAAGATATCAATGTATCAATACATCGTGCGATTTTTGATTGTTGCTTAGGTAAAAAACCAAGAAACATAAACCCAGCTTCTTGATCAATTTCAAATCCAGAGTAAAGTAGGGCGGTAGTTATTGCAGTGGGGCCGGGGATAACTGTTATTGGGTAGTTATTTTTAATGCAGTTTTTAACTGACAAAAAACCGGGATCAGAGATTAAAGGCATTCCGGATTCTGAAATTAAAGTAATATTTTTCCCATCTTTAAGTAGCTCTAAAATCTCGGGTAGCTTTTGAAATTCAACATCTTTATAGTAAGACCAAATCATGGAACACGTAACACGTAGCATAAAACTACTTTTAATAAAGTTTAATAAAATATGGGCGGAGCGGGTATCTTCGGCTAAAATAATATCGGATGAGGCAATAATTTTAGCGGCACGCAAAGAGAGGTCTTCTAAATTACCAATGGGAGTACCGACTATATTTAACATAAGTTTTTAATACTACCAATCAGACAAATACTACTAATCCGACAAATAATCAAATCCGACCAATAAATAATTTAATAAATTAAATTTATTAATATATTTAATAATTAGGTTATTTATTGGTTTATTGGTAGTATTGGTGACATTGGTAGTATTTATTTAGGTTGGTCAGATTTAGAATTCAATCTGTGCTTAATTACTTCAAATAAAATAGGCAGGATAGAAATGATGACAACACCAAAAATAACTAAAGAAAAGTTTTCTTTTACAAAAGGAATATTGCCAAAAAAATAACCGGCCAAGGTGGCGATTAAAACCCACAAAATTCCACCTACAATATTGTAAGAAATAAATTTGCCATATTCCATCTGTCCGGCACCAGCGACAAATGGAGCAAAAGTACGCACAATGGGAACAAATCTGGCTAATATAATTGTTTTTCCGCCATGTTTTTTAAAAAATTTCTCGGTTTGGTCAATGTGCTCTTGATTAATAGGAACTTTAGGATTAGCCACTAACTGCTCTCCAAAAAATCGTCCAATCCAATAATTAACTGTATCACCCAATATTGCGGCAATAATTAATAATCCAATAAGAATAAAAAGATTTAAGGATTTAAGAGCGGCAAAAGCACCGGCGGCAAAAAGAAGTGAATCACCAGGTAAAAAAGGAATAAAAACTAAGCCTGTTTCTAGAAAAATAATTGTAAATAGTATTAAGTAAGTTAAAGCGCCATAATTTTTTATTATTTGGCCAAGGTGAACGTCGAGGTGAAGAATGAAGTCGATTAAAAATTGAATGGGGTTCATAAGGGTTAATTATTCCACATAAGCAATTAATTTTCAATTTGAAATGTTTAAAAAATTGAATTTTAGATTCTGTCACTCGTGATACTTCTCTCCTGCGAGGCTCTGCTCGCTACCTCGCAATCCGCTTCTCGGAGAGTCTCTTCACTCGTGACACCTAAAATTCGAAATTATGTTTTTAAACCCTCCAATCAAAGAATAAATTATAGTATAATGATTGGTTACTCTTTCTAACTATGTTTAATCTCAAATCAGATTACAAACCAACTGGGGATCAACCGCAGGCTATTGAAAAATTAGCTAAAGGAATAACTACTGGCGAAAAAAATCAAGTTTTACTCGGAGTCACAGGATCTGGGAAAACCTTTACGATTGCCAATATTATTCAAAACTTACAACTTCCAACTCTTGTTATCTCCCATAATAAAACTCTGGCTGGACAACTTTATCAAGAATTTCGAGACTTTTTTCCAGATAATGCTGTTTCCTATTTTGTTTCTTACTATGATTATTATCAGCCAGAAGCCTATATGCCATCAACTGATACTTATATTGAAAAAGAGGCTGAAATTAATGAACTGATTGATAAATTAAGATTAAAGTCAACAGCCAATATATTAACCCGAAGAGATGTGATTGTCGTGGCTTCGGTTTCTTGTATTTATAACATTGGTTCACCTGATGAATATGGAAAATTTACTCTTCCGTTGAAAGTTGGCGAACAGACAAGCCTTCCTGAGATTGGAAGGCGTTTGGTTGAACTGCAATATAGCCGTTCGGAATTCGATTTTAAAAGAGGTAGTTTTAGAATTAGAGGGAGTTATCTCGACATTTATCCGGCTTACGAAGATATTGGCTATAGAGTAACAATTGCTGGAGAAAAAATAGCTAGTATTGTTATGTTTGATCCATTAACTGGTCAATCAACTCAAAGCTCAAATGTTAAAACTCAGTTAGTAATCTACCCCGCAAAGCATTACTTAACTGATCCCAAGATATTTGAACCTGCCGAAAAAATTATTCGTGCTGATTTAAAAAAAGAGTACGAAGCGCTTAAATCCCAGAATAAATTAGTCGAAGCCCAAAGATTATTACAAAAAGTTAATTATGATTTGGAAATTATGAAAGAAGTGGGCTATGTTAACGGCATTGAAAATTATTCTCGATACTTTGATAATCGTAAACCTGGTGACCCACCTTTTACCATGCTTGATTACTTTAAAAAAGCTTATGGAAGTAATTTTTTGGTCGTAATTGATGAATCCCACATGACGGTCCCACAAATTCGAGGGATGTTTAACGGAGATTTTTCCAGAAAAAAAACTTTGATTGATTTTGGCTTTCGTTTAAAATCGGCATTTGATAACCGACCACTAAAGTTTGATGAATTCTATGCCCAAATTCCCCAATTTATTTATACTTCAGCAACTCCTGATGAATGGGAGGTTAAGCGTTCCAAAATTATCGAACAACTAATTAGACCAACCGGTATAGTTGACCCCAAAATTACAATTCGACCAGCCAAAGAGGAAGTGCAAGATTTGATTAAAGAAGTAATAACCCGCGTCAAAAAACATGAAAAAATTTTAGTAACGACACTAACCAAGAAAATAGCAGAAGATTTGGCTATATATTTAAAAGATAAAGATATTAAAGCCGAATATTTACATTCAGACGTAAAAACTTTGGAAAGGTCAGACATTTTAGATAATCTAAGAAAGGGTAATTTTGATGTACTGATTGGTGTGAACTTACTGCGTGAAGGATTGGATTTGCCAGAAGTCACCTTAGTTGCTATCCTTGACGCTGATCGTGAAGGTTTTTTAAGATCAAAAACAGCCTTAATTCAGACAATGGGTCGCGCGGCGCGCAATATCGAAGGAGAAGTAATTATGTATGCTGATAAAATCACTAATTCCATTCGACTAGCAATAGAAGAAATAGATCGTCGAAGAATTAAACAAGTTGCCTACAATAAAAAAAATAACATTACGCCCGAAACAATCTACAAACCAATTCGAGAAAAAATATCGGAAAAACAAGAAGAATATTTGATTTACGATCGAAAAAATACAAAATATGACCGGAAATTTATTGAAGATATCGAAACAGAGTCGCTAACGCCATATGATAAGAAAAAGTTGATCAGTAAACTTGAAAGGGAAATGAAAAAACAAGCTAATGAAATGAATTTTGAGTTTGCAATTGAAATAAGGGAGAAAATTAAAAAAATAAATCAATTATAGGAGATCTAATTCGGCAGAACGATTTTTTATCGCACGAGAGTCTCACCCTGAAATTGCTCGTGCCACCTATCAAAATGTACTATTTACTTATTAAATATTATTTATAAACTATGAATGATTTAATAAAAATTCGTGGGGCGAGGCAACATAATTTAAAAAATATTTCTTTAGATATCCCAAAAAATAAATTAGTAGTCATGACTGGTGTTTCGGGATCTGGAAAATCTTCTTTGGCTTTTGATACTTTATATGCCGAGGGACAAAGACGCTATGTAGAATCTTTATCGGCCTATGCTCGGCAGTTTTTAGGCGTTATGGACAAACCAGATGTTGATTTAATCGAGGGCTTATCACCTTCCATTTCAATTGATCAAAAAACGGCCTCGCATAACCCAAGGTCCACAGTTGGAACAATTACGGAAATTTATGATTTTTTAAGATTACTTTTTGCTCGAATTGGCCATCCTCACTGTCCCAATTGCAAGGTCGAAGTTTCTAAACTTTCGAGCCAAGAAATAACAGATTTAATAATCAAAGAAGTAAGATCTTACTTGCAAAAAATGAGTACAAAACCTTTTGCTTTTCAAATACTCTCCCCAATAATTCGCCAGAAAAAAGGCGAATTTTCAGATTTGATTGCCAATTTACAAAGCAAAGGTTACTCCAAAGCAGTGATTGATAGTAAACTCATCAACCTAGATACTGAATTAAATTTAATAAAAACTAATAAGCATGATATTTCGGTAATTATTGATAATTTTTCTTTAACACAAAAGCAAATCAATGACAAAATATTTTTTAGTAGTTTTCAAAGTCGGGTTCAAAATTCAGTAGAACAATCACTTAACTTATCAAGTGGCCTTGTCCTTTTTACAGTTAAAGAAAAAAATAAACTGTTTTCTGAAAAATTTTCCTGTCCCAACTGCAACTTATCCCTACCGGAAATTGAGCCCCGCATGTTTTCATTTAACTCACCTCTTGGCGCGTGTGAAAATTGTAAAGGAATTGGTAATGTTTACAAAATTGAGCCAGATTTAATTTTGAATAAAAAATTAACAATACTCGAAGGCGGAATTCTACCTTTTAATCGCTTATTTTTTCATGAAACTAGGTATATCCGTGTTCTTAAGCAAATGGCTGAAGAAGAAAATATTGACATAAATTTACCGATTGAAAAACTCACTGATGAAAAATTAAAAAAATTACTTTATGGTACTCAAAAAATATACGAAGTTAAAGGAAAAAATAGATTTGGAAAAGAAACAATGATTTACGAAAAATTTATTGGGGTCATTCCTGAACTTGAGCGAAGATATTTTACAAATGTCGATGGATTTGCGACTTTTGAAATTCAAAAATACATGCGTGAGGAAACTTGCGATAAATGTAAAGGGAAAAAATTGAAACCAGAAATTTTAGCCATTACAGTTGACGCATATAATATTTCACAAATGGCCGATTTACCAGTTCATGAGTTACTCGAATATTTTAAAGAGAAGATTATCTCAAAGCTTTCAGACTACGAACAACAAGTCGCAAAGCCAATAATGAAAGAGCTAATTACGAGATTAACATTCCTTGATAACGTGGGTCTTAATTATCTGACAATTTCCAGAACTGCAAAAACTCTTGCTGGAGGTGAATTACAACGTATTAGATTAGCCTCACAAATTGGCACGGGACTAACTGGCGTTTTATATGTCTTGGACGAACCCTCAATTGGCCTGCATCCCAAAGATGTGAGTGCCTTAATCAATACCTTGAGAAATTTAGTCAATTTAGGAAATACCTTGGTTGTCGTGGAACATGACCAAGAGACAATGGAAGCGGCTGATCATCTGATAGAACTCGGACCACAAGCCGGGAAAAAAGGTGGCAAAATTATGTTTGAAGGTACGATTGAACAAATTAAAAAAAGTGACTCGCTAACAGGTAAATATTTGAGTGGTGCTAAGAAAATTAATTTCGAAAAAAGAAAGTTAAATTTGAATCATGGTTCAATTAACCTTCAGGGAGCAACCCAGTTTAACTTAAAAAAAATTAATATTAAAATACCTTTAGGAAATCTTGTCGCTGTCACCGGAGTTTCTGGATCTGGGAAGTCAACTTTAATTACTGAAACTCTTTATCCAGCACTAAAATATTATTTAGATGGTTATTATCAGGATAAGATGGGGGATTTTGAGAGAATTGAGGGTTATCAATACCTTGACCGAGTATATTTTGTTGATCAATCGCCAATCGGCCGGACACCAAGATCTAATCCAGCCACCTATATTGGAATTTTTGACGAAATTAGAACAATATTTGCAGAGACCGTTGAAGCAAAGATGCGTGGATTTAATAAAGGCAGATTTTCATTTAACATCAAAGGGGGCAGATGTGAAAAATGCCAAGGAGCAGGACTTGTAAAAATTGAAATGCAGTTTTTATCTGATTTATACATTATTTGTGATGTCTGCCAAGGAATGCGCTATAACCGGGAGACACTAGAAGTTAAATTCAAGGGTCTTAGTATTTTTGACATTTTAAAAATGACGGTAGATGACGCCACTAATTTTTTTAAAAACCACTTCAAGATCTATCAAAAACTCGCCTTTTTAAAAAGTGTTGGCTTGGGTTATATTGAACTTGGGCAGGTCGCCCCCACATTCTCTGGTGGTGAAGCCCAAAGAATTAAACTCGCTAATGAACTTTCCAAAAAAGATACTGGCCGGACACTATATATTTTAGACGAGCCAACAACTGGACTCCATTTTTATGATATTGAAAAACTTTTACACACTCTATATCAACTGGTTGACCGAGGCAATACAGTAATTGTTATCGAACATAATCTTGATGTTGTAAAAAATTGTCAGTACATAATTGATTTAGGACCCCATGGAGGAGATAAAGGAGGAAAAGTAGTTTACCAAGGAGAAATTGGCGGAATAACTAAAGTTAAAGAATCGTACACTGGAGAATATTTAAACAAAATTAAATATTAAATATTAAAATGACAAAGCAAAATGTAGAATGAAGTAAGTACTATGAAAAAAATATTTATTTTATTACTCTTTATTCTTGTTTTTCCCCAAGTTATTCTGGCGGCGGATTTTAAAAGTGACTACCAAGTTGAGTATTGGCCAATTGAAAAAAACTCGGAAGTAGTAGCAAGAGTCAAATTTACAATTTCCATTACTAATCTTCGTTCAGATATTTATGTTAAAAAAATTGCTTTAACTTTTCCTAAAGAGTTTAGTTTGGAAAATGTTATTAGCTCAGACAATAAAGGCAATATTACTCCTCAAATAAACTACGACAATCTTAAAACTAATTTAGGACTTGAGTTCAATGATCCAGAAATTGGGAGAGATACAGTAAATACTTTTAACCTCGAGTTTGATCAAAAAAAACTTTTTCAAAAAAATGGCAATATTCTTGAGATTTTTCTACCAACCATGACCGAAGAAAAAGACACCAATTACAAAGTAATTTTAAATATGCCCGCTGGAAGTGATAAAAAATTATCAATCGCTAAACCTAAACCTAATTTAAT
This sequence comes from uncultured Gammaproteobacteria bacterium, assembly GCA_964476545.1. Classification (GTDB taxonomy): domain Bacteria; phylum Patescibacteriota; class Microgenomatia; order UBA1406; family GWC2-37-13; genus CAYZAZ01. Next base: position 12,573 of record CAYZAZ010000010.1, on the reverse strand, counting down.
TCAAAATAACCAAATTATTTGGCAAAATCCAACGACAAAAACAATCTATGCCGTTTTTGGTGAAAAACAGTTGTATCAAGTTGAACTTGCTTACCATTTAAAAAATCCCAAAATTGCTCCCGTCTATACCGATGTTGTCTTTCCTCCTGATACCTTATACCAAAAAAATTATATTACCAGCATTCAACCTTTACCTAATTCTGTTTTTCTTGATGAGGATAATAATATGATTGGCCGTTACAATCTAAACCCTAAAGAGAAAATTGACATTCATTATCGAGGAGTGATCGAGCTTTTCATTAAACCAAGAGAAGAAGTAAAAAATACTGTGCAATCACAGATTAGTTATCAAAGTAAATACTTACTTAACTCAGATAAAAATTGGGAAATTAAAGATATTACTCCATATCAAAATTTAAAAAATGCAAAAGATATCTATTCTTACATCGTTTCAAATTTAAATTATGACTACCAAAGAGTTACCAAGGATATTAAAAGATATGGTGCCAATGAAGCCTTGAAATTTAAGAATAATGCTGTCTGTGTAGAGTTTAGTGATATTTTTGTTGCCTTGGCACGGGAAAAAGGAATTTATGCTCGAGAAATTCAAGGTTATGCAATTTCTCAAAGTCAACAATTACGACCTCTATCTTTAGTTTCCGATATTCTTCATTCATGGCCGGAATATTACGATAAAACGCAACAAATATGGATGCAAGTTGATCCAACATGGGAAAATACTTCAGGAATTGATTACTACGATGCTTTAGATTTAAACCATTTGGCTTTTGTCATTCATGGCAAAAAATCTGATTATCCCTATTCAGCTGGCATGTATAAAACAGAAGAAACAAATGATATTTCAGTGAAGCCTGTCTCACAAACACCGGAAGAAAAAATACTAATTACTGCTCAAAAAATTAACTTTCCGCAATCAATTGATGACAAGAATTTAACGCGAATAAAATTTAATCTAAAAAATGAAGGTAATACCTATTTGTGGAACATTCCAATTTTAATAGAATTAAAAAAACTAAGTTCTTCAATTACGAACTATCAAATTCCAGTCCTTGCACCTTATGAGGAAAAGGAAGTTGTCTTTAATATAAGCTCTCAGAAAGTAAAAAGAAAAGAAATTGGAAGTATTATTGTGAAAGTAATGGGAGATGAGCTTATCAAAAAAGATGTCAATATATATCCGGCCTACTATCAAATCGCAGTAAAAATATCATTAGTAATTCTTAGCCTAACGGCGTTATTTTTAGTTTTAAAAATTATCGGCAAATTAAAAAATAGTAGAAAATAGATTGTTATGACAACACTTTCAACTCCCGGAGTTGAAAATCTTCCCTCAACAACCGGTATATATTTGTTTAAAAAAAACAACACGATCCTTTATATAGGGAAATCAGTAAATATTAAGGCGCGAGTACTATCGCACATTGAAAATGCCAAAATTGACACTAAGGAAAGTTTGATAATCAGTCAAACGAATAAAATCGAATATATTATCACTGATTCCGAATTTAAAGCGCTCATCCTTGAAGCCCAGCTAATTCAAAAACACTTACCCAAATACAATGTTATTTGGAAAGATAATAAAAGTTATCTTTACATAAAAATTACCATTAAGGATAAATTTCCCAAAATTTCACTCATTAGAAAAACAGATATAATTCACGATCAAAATTACTATTCTGGTCCTTTTTCTTCAGTTCGCAACATTGAGGAAATTTTAAGATATATTCGAAGAATTTTTCCATATTGCACCCAAAAGAAAATTTCACCTCACCCCTGCTTTTATAGCAAAATTAAATTATGCGACCCCTGCCCCAATGTAATTAATAAACAAAATAATGAACAACAAACAAAATTAAATAAAATCTATCGAAAAAATATTAGTTCAATTATCAGCTTACTCCAAGGGAAGTCTGATATTGTATCAAAAAGTTTGCATTTTCAACTAAAAAAGTTAATTCAACTTCAAAATTATGAAGAGGCAATAATTGTTCGGGATAAAATAGAACGCTTTAACCGCTTACTTCACCAATCCCTTTCAATAAGTATGAATGAGTTTAATCAATCAGAAAAAAGTATGAGTGAACTTCTGAAAATACTTAAGAAATATTTTAATAATATTAAGTTTGTTGCTCGAATTGAGTGTTTTGACATTTCAAATTTAAATCAAAAGGAAGCCACGGCTTCAATGGTCGTTTTCCGAGATGGCCTAAGCGATCGTAGTCTCTACCGTCGGTTTAAGATAAAAAATCTTAAATCTCAAAGTGACTTTGAAATGCTCGCCGAAGTTTTACAAAGACGCTTAAAAAATTTAAACTGGCCTTTGCCTAATTTATTTGTCGTCGATGGAGGAAAACCACAAGTGAGGACTTTTTGGCAGATTCTTGCCCGAAACAACCTTAAAATTCCCCTTATTGGTATTGCTAAAAATCCTGATAGATTAGTAATTGGCGCTCCTGATTTGCCCACACTAAAATTACCCTTGAATAATCTTGGATTTAATTTAATCCGCGCAATTCGAGACGAATCGCACCGCTTTGCAAAAAAGTACCACCTATTATTAAGAAAGAATAAAATACTACCAGCCAAAGCAAATACTACCAATGTCACCAATACTACCAATAAACCAATAAATGTATTAATGAATTAATACATTAAATAATTAAATTATTTACCTGCCCGCAATGCTTAACGCATAGCGTTTGCAGGCGGGTTTATAGTATTGGTAGTATTAATTTTTTTTGTATACTGTAATTATGAAGAAAATAACAAGGATGCTATTTTTTGTATCAGTGGCAATTTACCTAACTTCCCTTTGGAATAAGGGATTTATCTTACCCACTAACATCATTGATTTTTTAAAACTAGTTTTAGTTTTTTCATTTATTTATTATTTAATCGTTCCTTTTTCCAAAATTATTTTGTTACCCTTAAATATAATTACCTTAGGTCTTGTTTCTTTTTTTGTGTATCTTTTACTCCTACATATTGTTGGAACAGGCTTATCACTACTCACTATAAAAGAGTGGAGTTTCGCTGGACTTAAATTAGGTGGATTTATTATTCAAAAAACCCATATTAGCTATTTTTGGAATTTGATTTTGTCTTCTTTATCGCTATCGAGTATAATAAACATGTTAGAGAAGAGTTTATAAAGTTATAAAGTTCTAAGTTTAACTAAATATGAAAACAATTTTAACAATTATTAATATAGTCGTCGCTATTATCATTGTCTTTCTCATTCTTATTCAAGGTAAAGGGGCAGGATTGGGAAGCGCTTGGGGTGGTGGAGGCGAACTTTTTCAAACAAGAAGGGGAATAGAAAAAATTAGTTTACGTTTAACAATCTTGATGTTGATAATTTTTTTTATAATTTCACTAATAAGTTTTTTTATTAGGTAAACATGCTTGCAAATAAAAAAAATCTTCGTTATTTTTACTGGTTTACCTTCGAGTATTTTAAAAGGCATTCAAAATTAATTTTTATTAGTTTTATCATAAGTATTATTACAATTATTGGTATTGTTTCTTTTTGGCCGTATCTACCAAATATTTATAATTCATCAAAGGTAGAAATTCATGGCTTAGTCGGAAATTATAACGAAGAAAATATTCCGAAAGACATATTAATTAAAATATCCAGTGGAATTTTGTTTGTTAATAATAAAGGCCAGTTTATACCCGCTCTAGCCTCATCTTGGGAAACTAAAGATAATGGCCGCATATATAAAATTCACTTAAAAAAAGACTTATATTGGAATGATGGAAAAAGCTTCACCACAAAAGATATTAACTTTAAATTTAAGGATGTTGAAATAAAAGCAAATGGCGATTATTTACTCGAATTTACCCTTCAAAAGCCACTGGCAATTTTTCCCAGCTATTTAACTAAACCAATTATTAAGGAGTCACTCACGGGTGTTGCCGGTTTATATAAGATTGAAAGAATTACAAAGAATAATAACGCAATCAAGGAGCTTCGATTGTCTCCAAATAAAACTAAACTTCCTTTTATTATTTACCGCTTTTTTGAAAATGAATCACAAATGATTAATGCGTATAAACTTGGTGAAATTAATCAGATGGTAATTTATAGAAAAAGTGTCGTAGACACTTTTACCTCTTGGAAAAATTCAAAAATTATTAAATCAGTTGACTACAGCAGGTTATTAACAGTTTTTTTTAATTTAAAAAATTCTAAACTTAAAGAAAAAGAAGTTCGACAAGCAATAAATATAAGTATTGATAGAAAAAAACTTGATGAATTCGGTGTCGAAGCAAATGGGCCTATTCCACCAATTTCTTGGGCATATAGTGGTTTACTTAAGAAAAATATATATGACGAAGAGCTTGCTAAGCAATTAGCTAATAAATATTTTGAGGCAACAGAAACTGGAAAACTTAACATTAGTACTTTTTATGAATATTCAGATATTTCTAATTTATTTAAAGAAATGCTTGCCAAAGTAGGAATAAATACCAATCTTAATTTGGCTTCAAATATTAATGCGGGTCAATTTGATATTTTGCTTGCTTATTGGAATGTACCAATGGATCCAGACCAATATTATTTTTGGCACTCAACTCAAAAAGAAGGAAATATTACAAATTACGTGAATTTAAAAATAGATAAGCTCCTTGAAGACGGACGTACCACTTCGATTGTAGAAGATAGAAAACAAATATATCTTGATTTCCAAAAAATTATCAGTGATGATAATCCTGCATTATTTTTATATTACCCATATATTTATACAATAAAAAGAAAGTAGAGTTTGATATAATAAATAAATTAGTCCTCCATATCTTACTTCAACACTTAACTCAACGTTATTCACTCGACGTGTTGAAGAGCGATATTTGGAGGACGTAAGAATTTGTAATCCGTTTGTTAAACGCAAACAAATTCTAACGCCGGGGTGGTGAAATGGCATACACGCAGGACTTAAAATCCTGTGCTAGCAATAGCGTAAGGGTCCGACTCCCTTTCCCGGCACACAAATTTTCAGCCAGCCTATTTTTTCAATATGTTGATTTCAAAGTAAAACGAATTATAGACTTTTCTTGAAAAACTTAACTGTCTTTTCCATGGCTTCTTCAAAGGATGGAGAAGTAAGATTATGACCACCAGTATTATATTCATAATATTCGTGTAATTTACTATTCTTTTTTAAAATAGATACTAAATCTCTAGAGTAGCCAACATTCACCACTTCATCATCAATAGCATGATGAATTTGCAATGGGGTGGATAAATATTTTATATTCTTAGTCAAGGAAATCGAGGTCCAAAATTTATTATTAAAATCAATTTTTTTTGAACTATCACGTATTTTCTGAATTTCCGAAGAAGTTTCTCTATCTTGCTGTTGAATTCCTTTTTTTTGAACTTCTGGGCGATGGGCATAACTACTATCACTTATTCGATACTTAGCAAAATCTTCATAGCTATAAACCGCCCCCGCCCAGATGACACCAACTTTAATTTCTGGTGAAACTAACATAGCCCGCAGGACTAGATTTCCGGCCATACTATGCCCCCACATGCCAATTTTTTTTGAGTTCACTTTTTTAAATTTTTGCAAACTCTTTAAAGCGCTAATTGCATCAATTGTATAGGCGGATGAAAAGTACGAGCCAGTAGCATCTCCCTCTGAATTTCCATTACCCCGCAAATCAATTTTAAAAACAACAAAACCGTGACGAGCTAAATAATCCACATATGAAACATAATTCTCCGTTGTTTGATATTGTTTTGGTGGAATATATCCATGGTTAAAAATAATTGTCGGAAAACCGCCCTTAGGTATTGGACCGTTTGGGACAGTTAAGAGCCCAAAAATCTTGTTATTCTCACTTAAATAAGAAGCAATGTATCTTTTATAATTGCCACCATCGTCTAACTCTTCCTCAATTTTTAATTCATTTGAGTCAATTTTCAAGGATCTTAAATATTCAATACTAATAGGGGAGACATATTCCTTCCTTTCTTGTGTTTCAGTAATTACATGTTCATTTTTTTGACTATCTTTTTTGAAGATAATAAAAATCAAAATAAATAATATTAGAGCTACCACACCAATAATAATTTTTTTCATATAGTTAATGTAATAATAGCAAACTTACCCGCTATTGTTTTACCTCATAACCTTTGATAAAATAATCACACACTTATGCCTGGATAGCTCAGTGGTAGAGTAGCTGTTTTGTCCCAGCACTATCTTGCCAAATTTGATAAAATTTGGCTTAGAAGTGCGGGATCCCGTACATTTACGTTTTTTGCCTGCTTAGCTCAGTGGTAGAGCAGCTGTTTTGTAAACAGCAGGCCGTCAGTTCAAGTCTGACAGCAGGCTCAAAAATATTGAGTCGGCTAGTTTGTACTAGGATAAACAGCAGGCCCGCAGTTCAAATCTGCGTCCAGGCTCAACTGACAGTTAGCTAAACTTAACTAAAAGGAGAGTTTAGGTTACTGTCAGTTAGTCCTGAGTGAAACGAAGGGCTCAACTGATTTAAAGTTCATGAAAGCTCAGTTAGTCCTGAGTGTAACTCGGGGCTCGACGATATTAAATTTGCTTATTTGATGTCATTGC
>CAYZAZ010000010.1:0-5955 GCA_964476545.1 uncultured Gammaproteobacteria bacterium | reverse complement strand
CTTCAGCTTCGACTTTGCTCAGCTTCGCAATGACAATCTAGACTAAAATATATTTAGAGCCCATAGTTCAACGGATAGAATAACCCCGACTAAGTCGGGGTAGATGACAGTTATGTATTTATACTTATTACAAAATAATATAAGTAAAATATTTTATATCGGAACAACAAACGATATTAATCGTCGATTGAGAGAGCATAATAGCAAAGGTAGACATTTTACAAACAGGGTTACTGGCGAATGGGAGTTAATTAATTTTAAGGAGCTAAGTGACGAAGTTGCAAAATTAGAGGAAAAAAGACTAAAAAAATCTAAGAATAAAAAATATATTGAGTGGTACTTTAGAAATCTGAGCCCATAGTTCAACGGATAGAATAAGTCCCTTCTAAGGATTAGATGACAGTTCGATTCTGTCTGGGCTCACCAGTTAGCAAACCATCGCTAAAACATAGTTTTATTGTTAAAAATGTTGCATTTGCTCATGAAGTATATTAAATTAACACTTAAAACCATAGTTAATATCCTTTTTACAATTATTGTTGTTATTATCCTTTATACAACTTACTATCTTTTTCTTAATAAAATAATTACTAAAATGATAGTTAAAAGTGGATTTGAATCTATCTCGGGAGTAAAGGTTATTTCTTTATCGTTTGATGATGAAAATAATTTTTCTCATGTGAAGATTAATGTGAAGAATAAGGGTGATATTCAATTTATCGCATTTCGTCCTAAATATTTTAACAATCCTGAACATTTAGATATTTATTCAATTGGATCTTGTAAGTTCAACATTTTCAACTATGGTTTTCATAACTATACAAATACTTATGGTCCTAATGGACCAATGGGAAAAAAAGACTTTCCGCCATATTTCACTTCCTACAAAGCAATAGACATAGGTAAAAAGGGTGCTTTCTCCCATTTTTTCAAAGTAGAAATAAAATCAATTAAAGACGTAATTAGTAATTATAACAGTATTCTAAAGGCAGTAAAAAAATGGCCAAATTCTAAGAACCAAATATATAAAAACATGCTTGATCTTCCCGACACATTATCTGTTCGTAAAATTCCTTATATTAGTAATATTGAAGAATATAATCTTGAATTCAAATATTTTTATACTGCAGACTGTCAATAACATTTACAAACAATAAAGTGTCTGGGCTCACCAGTTTAACGGATAGAATAACCCCGACTAAGTCGGGGCAGATGACAGTTCGACCTGTCCCTCGAAGCTTTAGCGAAGTGGGATTCTGTCTGGGCTCACATAGGAAGATTTTGACTTTACAGAATCTTCATTTAGATTGAAAACAAGGGCTAAATCGGGTGTTCCATTAAGTATCTTTTGATAAGTTGGCATATCTTCAAACAAAAGACCAAAAAGAGCCGCTTATAGTGATTATCACTTGCGAATCTATTTGATTTAACCTTCTCGATAATAAGTTGTTCTGCTTTGTGTTTCCATAGTTAAGCCTTTCCTACTAAAAAAGAGAACCGCACCATACCAGTAAATTACTGATATTTAACGATTCTCTTAATATATTTTCCTAAATTTTCTTTGTTACTTTATTTTCTATTCCAAGACAAATACGTACCCGCTAGGTAAATTTAACTCATTTATCTTATCTTTAAAGGTTTTGTTTTGAGTTGTTTCAGCAGATGTAGGTGTCGGGATTAACATATCTGTTTTAGTTATGGATTTTGAAGAAAAATCAAAGAGATATTTTTCTTTACCCATTAACAGCAACTGATCGCTATTTTCAAGATAAACAACTGAAGTTATATCTGATGGCATATCTTGCTTTGCAATAACGCCATCTTTAACTGTTGGGTTCGCTAACGGAATAGCAATTACATACTGATAAACCCCGTTACCACCTTCTCCGCCTTCCCCTGATCCTGCGGTGTGAAATGCCATAATCATTCGATCTCTCTTATCTATGTCAACAAATTCTTCGCCTTCTATACAACCCGATGTTGATGAGGCTATTTCTGCTAGCTTCTTTGTTGATAAGTCGATTAATGAATAACTTGTTGTGCCCCAACAAGCATCTCCTTCACCATTCATTAACCAATATCTATTTTTCCAATACTGGATTCTTCCGTTTGATCCTCCTGTAAGCTTTTGAGGTTGTCCTGTCGGAGGTAAAGTCATCCAAAAAGTAGCTCCGCTAGTCATATATCCACCAATCGAGAAAAACAAGGTATTATTTAACACCTGCATATCTGAAACATAGCGGTTATTTCTCCCACTTTCAAAATCATTTCTAGTCTCCTGATCATAGATAGTCTTTTTGTCTCCTGTTTTTAAGTTATAGCTAAAAACCTGTACATTTGAAGAATAATCTCCTGATCCATAAATGAGTAAATCTCCCCAATGGACTATTTGATTTTCAACATCGGGTACAGTTATTACTGTTTCTTCCCCAACTTTAGTCTGTTTTTTTAACAACCAACTTTTTGGTTCGTATTGCTGTTGATTAACTGGTGCTATAGAGGGATTTGCATTAGTAGTTTTAATCTTAGTTTCTTTCGCTTGTTGAGCAAGATTGTTTTTATAAATATAAATTCCACTTATTGCTGACATAACCACAAGTACCAATAATGCAACTAAAATATAAATTCTCTTAGAAAATTGTTTTTTAATAGGTGGTTCAATTGTTTGCAGATGTTCCCCAACAGAAACTGGCTCCGAAGTTTCTTGAGAATGTTTTTGATTTTCAATTTCAGCAACTGGTTTCTCTACATTTTCCATATATAAAACTAAAACCGCCCTACAGAGATAGCCTGTTAGGCGGTTTTAATCGCAAATCATAGTCGGCTATCTCAACCTATGGCAAAAGTATAGCATAAATTCGGTCTTCAAGTACTACTTTGATTTTCCTTATTAATTAGTGAATTGTCCGTATTATCGCTTCTTTTAACTATCTCTGCTCGTATCATTTGCGTAGCTATTTTATATTCTTCTTTCGGTAATTGATTGACTGTTTGAGCCATTTCAAATAGCCCAACTCTCCTTAATGACTTCTTGAGTCTATTTAATTAGCCCTTCCCGTTCTACTTGAATCTCATCCACACTTTTTGAATCCACCCATCTAGACTTCACTAACTCGATATAACCACGAGCTGTATTGTAGCTAACATTATTTTAGTAATTGATTAGTAAAACTCTGATAATCTCTGTGATTCTATTCCCTATGTGGTAATGGTTTAACTACCCATTTGAGTATAAGTAGGTAGAATATCAATAGGACTGACAAACTGCCTCAAGGTGCTGTATACTTCCTCTAGATATGAAGTTAGGGTGTTCCATTTTGAGGACACCATGTTCACCAGTTTAACCGACGGGTCTTATACAATATGACAAAAAAAATTACTCCAGTAATCATTGGCGTTATAAAAAATAACAACAAATTTCTTCTTACAAAAAGAAGAGAATTTACTGGTAAAGACAAAAAATACCATGATCTTTGGCAGTTTCCTGGCGGGGGAATGCAATTTGGAGAAACGCCAGAGCAAACTTTAAATAGGGAACTAATGGAAGAATTAGGAATTAAGGTAAAAAATGTAAAACAATTTCCAAGAGTGTTAACTGAAGTTAGAGATAACTGGCAGGGTTTGTTTATTATTTTTATTTGTGAGATGAATAATACTACGGACAAAATTAAATTAAATAACGAAGCTTCAGAATTTGATTGGTTTACAATAGAAGAAATAAAAAAACTTCCGCGCTTGCCGTTAACGTATGAATTGGTGAGTAGGTTGTAGTGAGTTAGTTCGAAGTAGTAGTGTTATTTAAACTACGTTTATACTATCATTGCAAATAAAAGTTTGTAACTTACCAACCGAATAGTGGGCAATACTGAATAACTACTGAGAAATTAGCAAATAATTTGATAAAATAATGTCTGCGAATAGGAAAGTAGATTTATGAAATGTATGGGCGAGTGGCGAAAGTGCGTAGTCCGCCAATAATCGCAGCATGAACCGCGCTACGAATAGTAGGTAAGGCGAATGCTAAGATATGGCGGGGCAGACAAAAACTGTATGGCAAAGTAGATTTATGAAATGTATGGGCGAGTGGCGAAACTGGCAGACGCGCAGTCTTGAGGAGGCTGTGCTCGAAAGAGCTTGGAGGTTCAAGTCCTCTCTCGCCCACGTAAATCATATACTTTAGTCAGACAATAAAGGATGTAGGTTTCCCACTTCGCATAAAGCTTCGTGGGATTAACTGCCAGTAATTACTCACTAGTCGTATCGTAAACTGGCAGTTGAACAAGTCCTCTCTCGCCCACATTTTTATTCAAGAATAATTACTTCTCCATCACGAAGTGCTTTGAATAAAATTTTATTATTAATGCAATATTGAACTTCTTTTTCAACCAGAGCAGATTCAGGATGATTAGACCGATAATGAGGAGAGATATTATAGTTAATAAAACCCAAACCATCCCAAATTATTTCCTTCTTATATTTTTTGGGAACGATATTTGGATCATCAACAATGTCTAGACCCTTCAAACTCAAAGACAAAATGCAAATGCCAGCACTATATCCAGCATAAACAAATTTTTTGTCAGTCAATTTTTCTTTAAGCAAACTGTCAAAGCCACTATAATCATAAGCTCTTCTCAGAATATATGTATTTCCACCTCGAACCCAAACCATTCCATATTCGGATAACTTCTTTCTTAATAATTCCTTTTTTCCAAAATAATTACGCAAGTCAATTTCTTCAGCCTCAATCCCAATTTTTTTTAAATCTTCAAGCTCTCGTTTTACTTTCTCAATTCTTATTGAAGGCAAAACATCGTCGACAGCATTGGCAATAACCGCCGCTTTTTTATTCTTTGGCAATAAACTAACAAGTTTTTTTGCTTCATTTCCTAAGCGATAAGATGAAAGATAAAATTTCATAAAAAAATTACTTTTTTGAAATAGATAAATGCTTTAAGGCTCTTGGGGTCAAGAGTCTTCCTTTTGATGTTTTTTTTAAAAAACCAATCTGTAATAAATAAGGTTCAATAAATTCTTCGACAGTGCGCCGATCCTCAGAAAGAGAAGAGGCGATTGTCTCGACTCCAAGAGGAACATTCTGGAATTTATATGCTAAAAGATCAAGGTATTGAGAATCCATATCCGTTAAACCAATTTCATCAATTTCAAGCATACTAAATAATTTATTGAGCATCTCGACCTCAATTTTTTTATAGTCATCTACTTCAAAAACATCACGCGCCCGTTTTAACATTCGAATAGCAATCCTTGGCGTTCGCCTGGCCCTTTTGGCAATCTCAATCACTGCTTCTTTAGTAATTGGCAATTTCAAAAGCTGAGCCGCATTTAAAATAATTTTTTCCATTTCTTTTTCTTCATAAAAATCCAAGCGAAGAAGTAAACCAAAACGATCCCGTAAAGGAGCAGATAATAAGGCAAGCTTAGTTGTCGCGCCCACAATCGTAATTTTTGGCAAATCTAATCGTACCGCCCGAGCTGATGGACCCTTGCCGATAATAATATCCAAAGAAAAATCTTCCATGACCGGATAAAGCATTTCTTCCACTGGTTTTGGTAAGCGATGAATCTCATCAATAAAAAGAACGTCATTGTCTTTTAAATTAGTCAAAATGGCCGCAAGGTCACCAGTTTTTGTAATTGCGGCGCCAGAGGTGATTTTTAATTTTCCCTTTAATTCATCAGCGATAATATAGGCGAGGGTTGTTTTTCCAATTCCTGGTGGCCCATAAAATAAGACATGCTCCGAGGCATAACCCCTTTTTTTGGTGGCATCAATAAATAATTTCAGTGTTTTTACAACCTTATCTTGACCAGTATATTCACTCAGATTTTTGGGACGAAGATTTAAAGACATAAGAATATTATACAAGAGTCTATTGAGTTATAAAGTTCTAAGTTATAAAGTTCTAAGTTATAAAGTTCTAAGTTATAAAG
>CAYZAZ010000009.1:14825-24341 GCA_964476545.1 uncultured Gammaproteobacteria bacterium | reverse complement strand
CGCACTTACTCCTCCTGTCTCATTAAAACAAATTAAAGGTTTTCCGTATTCAACCAAAGAAGCGCTTTCTCTCAAACTCCCAAGTCCGCCACCAATTATCAAAGCTGAATCACATAAATAACTTGCTAAAATATCACAAAATTGAAAACCTAAATTTGTATAAATAGCTGCGGAATTTTGATCGATTGGAAATGAAGGAATAATTTTTTTATCTTTTTTATGTTCTTTTTCTGATTTAAAAGGAGAAAAACTTATCACAAAAGATCCGTATCTTTTTGCTTCTTTTGCAATCCAATATGGTACACCTGTACAACCAGATGTTAAAATATTCCACTTATTTTCACCTAATTCTTTGCCAAGTGAAATGCAAAGTTTTTTTAGATCAGAAATTGGCGGAATACCACGTTTTTCTTGAAACTCCGAGGAACTACCAAAAATTGCAATAATTGGTTTTTGTTTATTAAATCTAATATTTTTATCATAAATAACTATCTCACTATCTTTAAGGTGAAATAATTCGAAGTCCAAAAATTGGTGTTTTAACATTGAAGTAGTCAAAATTAAATATTTTTTTCTGATTTTACAAGATGTGATTTCTTATGATCATTAATTAGGTTTCTAATAAAAGTAGATTTAGTAATATGTAATTCTTTTGAAGTTTCATTTAAATAAACAAGCATGCTTTTACTAATAAAAAAATTAAATCTTGTTGTTACCATTTGTTTCGCCTGTTCCAAAGCTTTTTTTAATTTTAAATCTAGATTTTTTTCAGTATATTCAACCAACTGTAAATTATCGTCTTTTATACCTGCTAAAAAATATGGAAGGTGGTCTTTTTTATAGAGAATAATTACCGGTTTTCCTAATTCTAAAGCTTTATCAATCATATATCCTATCGTCATGCTCTGTAGTGAAGATTCAAAAATAATTATACTAGCCTTTTTTACTTGGGCTAAAAAATTATTATATAACCAATGATGTTGATCATACCCTTTCTCATCTAATTTCTTATAAAATTCCTTTTCCGTAACTTCCATAATCATCGGATCTACATGATCGTATCCAAATTTTGCCAAATAATCATAAATCTTCTTATAATCTTCTCCAAAATATTTTTTGCCTCTTTGAGAAGCAGTGAAAAAAACTTTCATACTTAGTATTATACCAATTTTTTTAAAATTCTACTCACTTCTCTCAAAGTATGTTTTCAAAATTTCTTTGACAACTGGCCCGGCGATGTCTGAGCCCTGGCCCGCCTCCTCAAGCAAGACTGAAACAGCAATCTCCGGTTTGCCAGCTGGCGAATCTAACGGGGCATACGCGGTAAACCACGCATGAGGAATTTTTGATAACTCGTGCGATTCCGCCGTCCCGGTCTTACAAGCAACAGAGATTGGTTGAAATCGGTTGAAATCGGTTGAAATCAGATTCGATTTATTAGTTGATATTAAACTGGTTTTAACTGTTTTTAACTGTTTTAAACTAATTCCAAACTCAAATAGCGGCCAGCCCGTCCCTCCTGGTGCACAGGCCTTTTTCATCCCTTCTTGAATTATTTCTAAGTTTTTATTAGAAATTGGAATTTTCTGACAACTTTCAGCTCTCAACTTTAAGCTTTTAACTAACATCGGCTTACACAAATACCCATCATTAGCAATCGCTCCAGTCGTCATCACCGTCTGCAGTGGCGTCGCCAAGACATAACCCTGACCAATTGAAAAATTATAAGTATCACCTAAATACCATTTTTCTTTTAAATTTTCCATTTTCCAAAAAGCCGAAGGAATTAAGCCCTCATTTTCTGCCATCCCAATTCCCGTAATACTTCCATAGCCAAATTTTTCCGCCCAAATTTTAATTAATTCCGGACCAGTTTTTTCACCCACTTTATAAAAGAAAATATCATTGGAACGCTGAATGGCTTTAAAAATATCAACCGGCCCTTCAGTCTTACCATACTGCAAAAAATACCAATTACCAAAAGTTAAAGGCCCGGCTTTTATCGATCCATTATCTTCAATAATCGTTTGACTATTAATTTTTTCTTCTTCAAGAGCCGCCGCCGCCACGACTAGCTTAAAAATTGAGCCTGGAGGGTAAGCCGCCTCAATCGCCCGATTAAATAAAGGTTTTGTTTTATCCTGAAAATAATTTGTAATCGCGCTACTATTTCCATTTTCAAAATCCTCGGGATTAAAAGATGGTGAGGAAGCAAGTGCCAAAACTTCTCCTGTTTGAGGTTTAATTACAGCAATCGCTCCGCGCTTTCCTTTAATAAGTTCGTAGGCTTTTTTTTGCAAATCAAGATCCAGCGCCAGTTGCACCGTCTTCCCATCAACCGGCGGAACAACATTTATGGTTCTTATTATTTTTCCTCGGGCATCAATTTCTACTAATTTTTTTCCTGGTCGCCCTCGCAAATCACAGTCAAATATTTTCTCGATTCCTTTTCTTCCTATTTTATCTCCAAGTTGCAAGCGATTAAGACAATTGTCGTTTTTTAAATCCTCCGCATTGGCGATTTGTCGATACCCCACAATATGCGCCACGGCTTCCCCCCCTTCATAAATCCTTTTTGATAATAACCTCTCTCCTTTATTTTCAATATTAACCTGATTATTTTGCGCAATCACAAAACCCTTCCGGTCAATGATTTTTCCTCGACGAGGTTCAATTAATATCTCTCGAACTCGATTATCTGTAGCTAAGCGACTATAATAATTCCCTTTCACAACTGTCAATTGAAAAAGACGCATTATTAAAATAATGAAAAAAAATCCTATTGCAAAAAAAAGAAGATACAACCAAATTATAATATTTAGATTATTTTTTGCTTGAAAATCTATATCACCACACTCTCCCCGTTTAAAAATAGAAAGATTTTTAGGAAAAACTAATTGAGATTTCATTGTTATTATTGTATAAAAATTAATTTATAAGTGGTATATAATAAAACTTATATGAAAATAAAAGCTGTCAAAGCCATCGAGGTCCTAGACTCTCGAGGCAAACCAACCATTCGCACTTTTATTACTCTCATTGACGATTCCATTCATAGTGCCACCGTTCCATCTGGTGCTTCAATTGGTTCTCACGAAGCGCTTGAACTGCGAGATAATAATCCCAAATATCACCTCGGTGCCGGAGTAAAAAAAGCAGTTGAAAATGTGAATACTATTTTAGCCAAGACCATAATTGGCATGACAGTAAAAAAACCAGATATAATTGACAAAAAAATGATTGAAATTGATGGTACGCCAGACAAATCACAACTTGGAGCCAATGCTATTTTGTCTGTTTCTATGGCTGTGGCCCGCGCCGCCGCTTATACAAAAAAACAACCTCTTTGGAAATTTCTCAATCGTTTTTACTTTCAAGGCACCAAACCTACCCTTCCTCGAATTATGTTTAATGTCGTCAATGGTGGCAAACACGCCAACTGGAACTTTGATATTCAAGAATTTATTATCATGCCCCGCACGAACAAACCCAGCCTGGCCTGCCAAATTGGCGCCGAAATTTACCAAACAATTGCTAAGTTATTAAAAGAAAAAAAATTATCTGTCTTAGTTGGTGATGAAGGCGGATTTTCTCCGGCGCTCAATTCTAATGAAGAGGCTTTCCAGCTGATTGCGCAAGCGGGAGAACTGGCTGGATATAATAATGATCAAGATTACCAACTCGGAATAGATGCCGCCGCTTCTGAATTTTTTTCAAAAGATAAATATATTTTAAAAAAAGACAGTCGCGAAATTAGTGGCAAAGATCTGCTAAGTTATTATCTAACCTTAAAAGGAAAATACAAAATTTATTCTTTCGAGGATGTTTTTGCCGAAGACGATTGGAAGCATTTTTCTAAATTTATGTTTGAAAATTTATCTGCACTACCTTCGTTAGTTATCGGGGACGATCTTTTTTGCACCGATATTAAACGAATGAAAATCGGCCAGGAAGAAAATGCCGCCAATGCCATTATTATTAAACCTAACCAAATTGGAACAATTTTAGAAACGGTCGCCGCAATTAAGCTAGCTCGAGAATATAATTGGAAAGTCATTGTCTCTCACCGCTCAGGTGAGACGGAAGACACTTTCATCGCGGATTTAGCTTATGGATCAGCTGCCGATTTTTTGAAAAATGGCGCACCTTGTCGATCTGAAAGAACAGCAAAATATAATCGATTGATTGAAATAGAGAATGGATATTAATATCAAATATTAAATATTAAAAATCAAAACTACATATTAAAATTTAAAAATATAAAAAATTTTGCATTTTACTTTGTCATTTTGCTATTTGCTTTTTAATATTTGATATTTTAACCATGGTCAACTTAAACATTTTGAGACAGGCTGCCATTTCTTCACTTGAAAAACCTGGAATTGCCAAGCCTCTTCCTAAACTCGGAATATCTGGCCAGTCGACCTTATTTCTTTTTCGCCATACACAAACTAAGGATAATTTCCGAAGAATTTTCTCTGGTAGAAGGCAAACCTCACTAACTACAATTGGAGAAAAACAAGCAACTACATTAGCCCAAAAACTAAAAACAAAAAAATTTGACTTGTTTATTTCTCCACCGTTAATTCGCTGTCAACAAACCCTCCAACCTTTACAAAAACTTTTTCCAAAAACAAAATATTTACAAAAAAAAGAACTAATTGAAAGAGATTATGGAATCTTGACTGGAAAAAGTAAACTTCAAATAATGAAAAAATATCCCGAAAAAGCTATTTTATGGAGACGGAGTTGGGATGTGCCCCCACCCCAAGGCGAAAGTTTAAAACAAGTCTGGGAAAGAATCAAACCTTTTTGCCACTGGCTGGAAAGTGAAATAAAAACAAAAAAAATTAATATTGCTTACTGCGGTACCAACAATACTATACGCCTTATTAGAATGTATTTTGAAAAATTATCCCTTGAAAAAGCTTTAGTACTTGAGACACCCTATGGCGACTATGCTTCGTATTCGTTCAAATAAATTTAACCTTATTCGTTGTTAATTATAGGTTATAATTTTCTTCTTAAGGTAAAAAAATTGAGAACAATTTTAAATTTTTAAAAAATGCCGAAATATCTTCACCGCTAAATTTGCCGTCTTTATTAAAATCAGCTGGATACATAAGCTTAAATCCCACATTATTTAACCCTCTTTTAAAAATGACATATTCCTGTCTTGGTAAATAATAGGGCTTCAGGACAACTACCCGATATTTTTTTTCTAAAGCAATATTTTGCACGTCAGCTATTAACCCTTTGTTATTAACTACTTTAATCTTTTTTTGAAAAACCATCTCTTCTTTGTCATCAAAGATTTGTATCTTAAAATCATTTCCATTTGTCTTTAATTTTGGATAAAGATTAACTTTAATTTGAAGTTGAGGTAAGGGCAAAACTTCAAACTGCCAATCTTGCCCATTGATAATATTTTTTCCGTTTTTTTCGAGAGATATTTTTGATTTATACTTTCCCGAAGCCCCATCTGTTTTAATATAAAAATCCACCTCAGTTTCCTCAAAGGGAACAACATTGGATAAATCCGAAAAAAAATATTCTAGTTTTGCTTCTTCTTGTCTGTCCGAATAACTATTAACCACTAATTTATAACCATTATCCTTATCCCAAATCGCCTGGCCCAAATTTTTTATTTTTAAACGAAAATGATAATTTGACTTAGCTACTAATTCTTTGGGGAAATTAAATACCAATTCACCTTTTTCTAATTGTTCCGGCTCCCCTTTATTTTTAGAAAGTGTTTGCACCATTGAATATTGAGAATAAAATTCATTACTTTGAAATTTCTTCCAGGAAAAATTTAGAAAAGGCTCTCCTTGATAATCTAAAATAAATGGAGTCACGGCCTTCACCCTCTCATCTTCTCCCCAAACATTTTCATAAGCGATTTTAAAGTAATTCTGAATTATCGATTCTGAATTTTGAATTGATATTTTCCAGCCAGTTTCTGTTATAAAAACAGGTAAATCTTTTTCTACTCCCAATGTCTTCAACATTTGTAACTCCCATTGATAGCCACGAATTGATTTACGACCCGTATCATATGGAGAGCCGGCAAACCCCGGATTTGGATAAGAATGAGAAGAGAGTCCATCAACATAATCTTGTAACTTGTAACTTGTAGCATGTAACATTTCTTTGAAAAATAATTCTTCATCTTCCATATTTGGTGGATAAGAAGGCGCTGAAGCATCCATCCCGGCCAGCATTATAAAATAATCTTTATTTTTTTCTTTTAATTTTTTAGCAAATTCAAAAGATGTTTCTCCATAATTTTTTGCATTCACCTCTCCCCCCCACTCAGGTCCATGATTGGGTTCATTAAATAAAATAATATAACGCTCTTTCATGACCCAATTTAAAGATTCTAAAAAATTAACCCAGCCATCGACATCTTCTTTCTGCGGTCGGCGCCAGACTTCACCTTCTGGTTTAGTTGCTAAACGAATAAGGGGGATTAAATGCATTTCCCGCATTTTGTCAAAAATTTCCTGCCATTTTTCTTGATTTCGATCATCCTCCTGCATCACTAAAGTCACATAACCCCAATCACCACCAGATGAGTTTACTAAATTTTTTGCTTCTTGTAGGGCTTCTGTATGAGGTTGAGCCAGATGAATACCATATTTGTTATTAAGCGCCTCTGCCCTAACAGGGGCAGGTAATAACACTATGATTAGGAGATATATTATTACCAGGAGAAAATTTGAAATTTGAAATTTAAAATTTTTAAAATTAAAACATTGAATATTCATTGAAAATTGAGAATTGAAAATTGAAAATTATATAGTGATCTTCACTTCTATCCCTGCTTTTTTAAGTAGTTTTATTCCCTCAAGATCATGGTGCTCATTGCCGCAGATTACCTTCTTAATTCCAGCGTTTATTAACATTTTTGCACAAGCAAGACACGGCGTAACAGTTAAATACATTGTGCTATTTTCTGTTGAATTACCATGATAAGCGGCCTGAATAATAGCATTTTGCTCAGCATGAATACAGATACATCTTTCTTCATGTTCAAAGCGTTTTAATTTTCCACTTTCTCTTTGAGCACAGCGCAAACAGCCCCCTTCATTGCAATTTTTTATTTTTCGCGGCGTACCATTATAGCCTGTGGCAATAATCCGCTGATCTTTGACAATAATCGCTCCCATTTGATTTCGAAAACAATTGGAGCGTGTTTTTACCACATCGGCTAATTTTAAAAAATATTCTTCCCATGATGGACGGATTTGTTTTTGCATAAATTAAATTATTATAAATGGTTAAAAATCTTCTCTAAATTATTTTTAGGAAATAGGTCACTAGGATAAATACTAATTGCTCGCAAATTTTTTTCTTTCCATAAAGCTTGTTTCTTTTTGAGTAAGTTATCATAAGATTTAATTTTCCCGGCCAATCCAAAAAATTCAATATAAGTATTGCCTATTCGAAAATCCGCCGTCATTCTTTGATAATTATATGGAACTTTAATCTCATGCTTAATTCCTTTTGCAAACAACCAATCATCTATTATTTTTTCTGATAAAGAGTCACATCTATGACCGTCATTGGCGATGTATTTATTAGCAAACTTAACAGGGTTAGGTTTTAAACCAGCAGCAATAATAGCTTTATTCCATGTACCAAAACGAGAACGGGCAGCCTTCGTATGTTTATATTCCTTCTTATAGGGAATTCTATTATTTTCTTTATTAAATTTTTTTAATTCTCCGATTATTTGACTCACACTAATTTTTAAAGTAGGTTTAGGAGGAATCAAATAAACGCAGGGATATGAACAAAATTTTTTATTAGATCCGTAGTATTTTTCTCCACATGTGATACAAATCTTCCATTTCTTCCTCTTTTCATTATTAATAATTGCAGAGCAAGAATTTGAACAAAAAACAGCTCTAGAAAGAAGAATATTCTTAATTCTTCTCTTAATAATTTTTTTGCATTTTGGATTACTACACCTTACTTGTTTTTGTTTTGATTTAACTTCTGATTGACATCTAGTAGAACAATAAAATTTCCAACCGAATTTGATCGCTTCATTATATCTTCTGTTCTCTTTTTTAAAAAATTTCTTGCAACAAAAACACTCTAAATTAACAAAATTCATGTTTTCTTTAAATATTTTTTAATAGTCTATATTACCTTAAGAATGTAAAGTCGGAACGAGCGGACTTGAACCGCTGACCTCCGCACCCCCAGCGCGGCGTTCTAGCCATCTGAACTACGTTCCGTTACAAAAATATAACTTTATGACTTGATAGACTTTCAACTTTATGAACTTACGCATATTTTATCAAATTTTATCAACTTAATCTTGCAGTTGAAAACAAAATATAGTAATACTATATTAGTACCCTAAATTTAACATTTAATTTATGGAAGAAATTAAATTAGAAAAAGAAAGAACTGAGATGTCAGATGAACGGACGCTTTTGGCCTACATTCGCACTGCTTTAAATGTTTTTATTTTCGGCTTTGTTTCTCACCGCCTTTATTTAGATTCAACCTGGGGCATACCTCTTTTATACATTTCTATTATTTGTGGCATTGCTCTTCTTTTAATTGGTGTCTACCGTTTTTCTTTTTACGAAAAGAAAATATAAAAAGTAACTTTAATAAATAGAAAGAATATTTTATAATACTTATCTGTTGGGCCGGTAGCGTAATGGCTATCGCGCTTCCATGGCATGGAAGAGACTAGGGGTTCAAATCCCCTCCGGTCCACCACTTCGTCCCTAATGTAGCTAAAGCGAAATGGGACTACGTTAGGTGTACAGCACAATATTTACAGTATATCTTTAGTAATAAAAAAAGAAGTGGTGTACCCAACATAGCTCGTAAGAGCGACGTGGTAAAATAATTTTATGTACTACGTTTATGTTCTATTATTAAAAGACGGCTCACACTATATTGGATTTTCATCAAATCTTAAAAAACGTTACAAAACTCATCAAAAAGGTGAAGTCTTATTTACAAAAAATTTACGTCCAGTAAGATTAATTTACTATTCAGCATTTGCATCCAAAATTAAAGCTCTCAATTTTGAGAAATATTTAAAAACTCCCTCTGGCTTCGCCTTTCGCAATAAAAGGCTAATTTAGTTATCTACTAGAAGAAATCAAAATTAATCGATAAATTATCATTTTCTTATCTCAAACTTCTCAAACATCTCCTTGGCGTCTTGCCAATACATTTCCACATCATCCACTCGCGAAATTGGTGGCCCTTGCTTGATTAAATCAATAATTGCTTTTACTTTTCCCTCTTCTCCCTGAATCACAGCTTCTACTCCCCCAGATCTACCAAAGACATGCGAGTTTTCAAAATTATTTCTCACCCACCCTGATACACCAATAATTTTTGCCTGGATTTTTGTCCACGCCCGAAAACCAACACCAATCACATCGCCTTTTATATAGAGATGAACTTGTTTAAACACTTTTAAAAAATAAAATATTAAAAATTAAAATGCAAAATGACAAATTAAAATTTAAAAAT
>CAYZAZ010000009.1:1054-14815 GCA_964476545.1 uncultured Gammaproteobacteria bacterium | reverse complement strand
ATGCAAAATTTTTTTCTTTTTAAATTTTAATGTGTAATTTTGATATTTGATGTTTAATTTTTGATATTAATAGTGGGGTCCACTTCCTTTGCCATTTCTAAATATCCCTGCGCCTGTCTATTATCCCCTTTCGATTGATACAGTAAGTATAAACCATATAGAACATCGCGACTCTTCGAATTTTTTTGTAAAACTAATTTATATTCTTTAATTTTTTCTTCTCTTTTTCTATCCTCTTCAAAAACTTGTTGCTCAATCTCGACTCCGTATGTATTTTTATAATATTCTAGTTCCTTTTTAAATTCAGATTGTGATTTTATTTTTTTCAAATACTCAATCACCGCCTTTTTATCCCCATTCACCACTTGAGAAAATAAAGGAGAAATTGTTTGAGAAAATATAATATTCGACACCAAAAAAAACAAAAGAAAAATTGAAACTATTATCAATAGTAAATATTTATTATTTTTCATAGTTATAAATATGGTAGATATTTGTTATTATATACCCCTTCGCTTTCAAAACTATAATTATTTATACCGCGAAGCTTTGATTTTAACCACAATAATCACTATTTTGAAAGCTACGGTAGGTATATACCACTCATAATCAAAGCGAAGTGGTATATAATTTTTTTATGGATCAAGTTTTAATAGAAAATACCATTAATCAGTTAATTATTCTGGGTTTAGCCCTTACAGCCGCCGTTATAGCCGGCATTTTTACTATTTTTCTTTTATATTTTATCATTGTTTACTTTCGACTCAAAAAAAGAGAGAAAATTTCTTTAGAAATGCTTACCCTCCAGGTAAAACTCCCGAAAGATAATGAAATAAAAATTGACGCCGCTGAACAAATGTTTGCCTCTTTTACTTCACTAAAAAAAGGTGGATTTTTTTCTTTTCTTGACCTTGATGATGTGCTGGCTTTTGAAATTGTCGGGAAAAAAGCCGATATCCGTTTTTATGTTTCCGCCCCTTCAAGAATAATTGATCTAATTGAAAAAATTATTTATGGTTATTACCCAACTGCTGATATTAAAAGGGTAGATGAACCCAATATTTTTACTGAAACTGGGAAAGTCGCCTATGCCAGCCTGGTTCAAAAAAGCGATCCTTACATGCCTTTAAAAACCTATCGTGATTTACCCCTTGATTCTCTCGCCTCAATTACCTCCGCTCTTTCCAAAATGGATGATGAAGAAGGCGCCATTGTCCAAATTTTAATCCGTCCAACTGAGGGCAAATGGAAAAAATTAGGTAAATCTTATGTTGCCTCCACGAAAAAAAATGAGGCCAATCCCGAAAAGGCCACTTTTAAAAATGATCCTAAAAGCTTAGAAAAAATTGAAGATAAATGTTCTCGAGCTGGGTTTGAAACAACCATTCGTTTTGTCGTCTCCGCCAAAACTCAAGAAATGGCTTCCACTCACTTAGCCAATCTTAAAGCTTCTTTTTCCCAATTTAATTCTGATTCAAATAGTTTAGGGGGGACAAAAATCCTTTTTAAAGGCGGATTTATGATTAATTTTATTTATAAATTTTTTCCTGTGCTTGAACTTTCTTTTTCTAAATCTGTTTCGATTTTTTCATCCGATGAAATTGCTTCCTTTTTCCATTTTCCCAACAAAACTGTGGAAACTCCTTACGTCCAATGGCTTCGAGCAAAAACTGCTCCCGTCCCCGTGGAAGTACCCATTATGGGAGGTACTTATATGGGTCAAGGTTATTATCGTGGAGTTAAAAGACCCGTCAATATTTCTTATGATGATCGCCGCCGCCATGTTTATATTATTGGAAAAACTGGTGTTGGAAAATCTGAACTTCTAAAAGAAATGATTAAACAAGATATTAAAGCTGGTCACGGAGTTTGTGTTATGGATCCCCACGGAGATTTAATTGACGACACCTTACGCTATATTCCACCTGAGCGAGGTGAAGACGTAATTTATTTTGATCCATCCAATACCGATCGTCCTATGGGACTAAATCTGCTTGAAGCAAAAACTGAAGATCAAAGACATTTTATCACTACCTCAATTATTAATTTGATGTATAAACTTTACGATCCTCAAAGAACTGGAATTATTGGCCCGCGATTTGAACACGCCGTTCGCAATGCCATGCTTTCGGTTATGTATGAACCAGGTTCGACCTTTGTCGAAGTGGTGCGCATTTTATCCGATCCAAAATATGTCCAAGAAATTTTGCCAAAAATTGAAGACCCGATTGTCCGTCGCTACTGGACTGATCAAATCGCGCAAACTTCTGACTTTCATAAATCAGAAGTCTTAGACTATATCGTTTCTAAATTTGGCCGATTTGTCACCAATAAAACCATGAGAAATATTATTGGTCAATCTAAATCAGCTTTTGATTTTCGCAAATGTATGGATGAAGGAAAAATATTACTCGTTAATTTATCTAAAGGAAAATTAGGGGAAGAAAATTCTAATTTCTTAGGTCTAGTTTTAATTCCAAAAATCTTGGTCGCCGCCATGAGTCGCCAGGAAATTCCCGAAGAAAAACGCCGGGATTTTTTCCTCTATGTCGATGAGTTTCAAAATTTTGCTACCCCAGATTTTGCCACCATTCTTTCTGAGGCACGCAAATATCATCTTAATCTAACTGTCGCCAATCAGTTTATTGGTCAAATGGATGAAGAGGTTAAAAACGCGATCTTTGGTAACGTCGGAACCCTCATTACTTTCCGCGTCGGTGTCACTGATGCTTCCTACATCCAAAGAGAGTTCCAACCAGTGTTTAGCGAAGCAGATTTAATCAATGTCGAGCGCTTCCACGCTTATATGAAAACAATTGTAAGTAATGAACCTTTTCCACCATTTTCCGTTGACATGACCAAAGATATTAAAAAACTGAAAGCCGAAGCCAATGAAAAAATTGCCCAGGCCGTGATGCAACTTTCCAGTCTCAAATATGGCCGGCCACGCGAACTTGTCGAAGCTGAAGTATCTCAAAGAGCAAGGCTGTAAAAACAAAAAATGTCATTTCGAATAGATCCCTCGACTACGCTCGGGATGACATTACTTACACATTCATCTTCACCTCAAAATAATTAATTCCCACATTATAATATAAACAATGCTAAAAAAAATATTATTTATTTTTATTATTTGGCGAATTTTTCTTTTTCTTCCTTTATGGGCCGGCAGAAATATTCCTTATAGAATTAAATACGAATACACTCATATTTTTACCTCCACTTTAAAATATGCTCCAGTTGATAGACCTCTCCTTTATCCTTTAGCTAATTTTGATGGCGTCCATTATCTTGATATTGCCGGCAATAGCTACAAAGATAATGGAAGATTTTTTCCTCTATATCCGATATTGATTCGGGGCTTGGCAACAATCTTTGGCACCGGCCAAGCTTTTGGAATCATTCAATTTTTTAGCGCCTTGGCAATTTCTCAACTTAGTTTTTTACTAGCCATTATTTTTCTTTATAAGCTTCTTCGCTTGGATTTTTCAGAAAAAATTTCTTTTTGGTCAATTATTTTTTTAATGACTTTTCCCACGAGTTTTTTCTTTGGACTAATTTACACCGAGAGTTTATTCTTGTTATTTCTGGTTCTTTCCCTTTATTTAGCTCGAAAACAAAAATGGTTTTGGTCTAGTTTTTTTGCAATGTTATTAACAATTACTCGACCAATTGGGATTGTACTAATTCCCGCATTAATTTATGAAGCCTACAAACAAAAAAAATTTTTACATTTTAATTTGTCATTTTACTTTTTGATTTTTGATTTTTTAATTATCATCCCTTTGGGTTTATTTCTTTTTTCCTACTATTGCTTAATCAAATGGCACGACCCACTATTTTTCCTTCATGCCCAAGCACTACTACAAAATGGGCGCTCTGTCACGGGCTTTATTTTTCCTTTACAAACTGTCTGGCGCTATTTAAAAATAATTACCACTGTCTCGCCTAATATCTTTGAATGGAAAGTGGCCTTACTCGAAATTTTTAGCTTTGGATTTGGCTCCGGTATTTTAGTATTTGCCTGGTTTAAAAAAATTAGACCTTCTTTTCTTATTTTTTCTCTATTTGCTCTTTTAATTCCAACGTTATCTGGTACATTCAGTGGCTTACCGCGCTATCTTTTAGTTATTTTTCCAATTTTTTTAACTCTTAACTTTATCAAGGCTAAATGGTTTAAGCCTGTTTATATAATCTTTGGCTTAATTTTGCAGTTTGTTTTATTTTTATTTTTTTCGAGAGGTTATTTTATTGCTTGACTTGTAATACTTTTGATAATATTTCTTGCTAAAGCATCTGTCTGTTTTGCCGCTTGAAAAATTAAATTTGGATTCTCTTCCAGTGGATCTTTTGAAGTCATATGTATTTTCTTTGCCGTTGGGTCAATTCTTACCTTAGGTTCTTTTTCCTTAATACTTTCAGAAATTACATTTGCTTCCTCAAATAATACTTGGGGAATTTTATAAATATCTTTTCTCTTATCTCCTAACGAAGAATGATGACAAGTTTGAATCGCAAAACAAACCTTGCCGATAGACATTCTTCGAAGTTTATTTTTTACATAATATTGCTCAAAACCCGGATGTTGCACCTCTCTATCCCTTCTCCATTGCCTTCTTTTCTCATTATCAGAAAATTTATCTTTTATCGTATCTGCTTCTAAATAACTTAATAAAATATTCATTACATACTCTAAAACATCTTTGTTTGCTAAATTTGATTTCTGTTTAAAAGTATTAATTTCTTCTCTTAATTCTTCCTCTTGTCTTCCTGGAATAATTTCCTTTAGATATCTTTTATTTAGTCGACATATTCTAATAAACTGTTCGTGAGTTATTGGTTCTATCTTTTCTGTTGTTGGCACTGGCTCTAACATATTTATTGCTATAATTTTAACAGATGAAAAATAATCGACTAATCGTAATTGACTATCTGCGTGGTCTGGCTATGATCATTATGATTCTCACCCATAGCCTCGTCCCATATTTTGGATTAAAAAATATTTTCTTATTTTGGGATCTAATTCACTTTGCTGTTCCGATTTTTGTTTTTTGTGCCGGCTATCTTTTTTTTGCCAAAACATTAGAAATAAAAGATTTTAATAGTTGGCTTTATATTAAAAAAAGAATTGTGCGAGTTTTTTTTCCTTTTTTTATTTTCTTCCTTGTTTATTTATTAATTTTATTTATCACGCAAAGTAAGAATCTTAATCTAATCTTTATTTATAAATCACTTTCGCTAACTGGTGGAATCGATATTAACTGGCTTGTCTTACTCTTTATCCAATTCGCTTTTTTATTTCCCTTTTTACGCTACTTAATCATAAAGAAAAGCTTCCTAACTCCTATCTACTATCTACTCTCTACTATATCCGCCCTCTACATCCTCTTCCCTAACTACCAATTACTCACTACTCACTACAAACTATTCATGTTCCTCCCCTGGTCCCTCATAATTATTTACAGTTACTTTTTTTATAAACATAAAGATAACAAAAAAATTATTTATAGCGCAATTATTTCTGGAACAATTATTTTTATAATTTCTTACTTAATTAAGTCGTTTTATAGTTCATCCCTCGGTCTTTTTGCCAATAAATATCCACCTAATTTATATTACCTATCTTATGGATTTACCATCATGAATATTTTGTATTTATTTTTTTCAAAAATAACTAATCACCAATCACTAATCACTGATCACTGTATTTTATTTATCAGCGCCAACTCATATTCTCTTTTTTTCATTCACTATCTGGTAATTTACCTTTTGCGTTATTTTGGAATTTCTAAATCAATTCACTGGAGTCTTTTTTTCCTAACCGTCACCCTAATTTCTCTCCTTATTCAATTTCTTTTTAATCAACTAAAAAAACTCTCTGCTTCGATGTATTAATACATCGAAGTCAATATAAATAGCGCTTTAAACCAAACTAATACAAACCGCTTTGATCTGTATGACATGACAACAGCCTTCTATTAATACATATAATTTGACATATAATTTTATGTATTGTATACTTTATTTATTATGAAAAAACAAAAAGATAATAAAACAACCTACAAATATATTCCTGAACTAATTAGTTCTACCGACTTACAAAGAAAAGCTGGAAAAATAATTAATATGGTCAAAGAAAGTGGCCAAGCTCAATATATTGTCAGAAATAATAAGCCAGAAGCTGTGATTCTTCCTATAAAAGAATATGAAAAAATGAAAAAAATTCAGGAAGAATGGGAAATAAAAGATACTCTTGAAGCAATTGCTGATTATAAAAAAGCAAAAAAGGAGGGAAAATTAAGAGTGTTAAAAGGATCTTTATATGACTTATGGAAAGAATTACACGGTATAAAAAATGATAATAATTAATACTACGCCAAAATTTGAAAAATCATTTAGCAAATTACCAAAAGATATTATTAAATTATTTGAATTAAAAGAAACTTTATTTATAAACAATCCTTTTCACTCTTCGCTAAAAACTCATAGATTAAAAGGAAAATTAAAAAAATTTTGGTCCTTTGCAGTAAGTTATTCGTATAGAATTATGTTTATTTTTGAAAAGAAAAATAATATTACATTTGTCGACATTGGCACTCATGAAATCTACAAATAATTTAAATTTAAAATCTAAACCGAGGAAATTAAGATAAGACATAATAAGGTATAAATAAACCATCCGCTTCGATGAATTAATTCATCGAAGTCAACATTGTCTGGCAACAAAATACACTCGATGTTATAATTTAGTATTAAATAATATTAAATTAATAAACTTATGGGAGGAATGATTGAGATTAATGACACATTAAGAATTACAAAAGATCAAGGCTTTCCACATAAACTAGTTTACGAAAAACATTTACAAAAACCATTTAAAGCCGCAGATTTTAAAGATCTGATTTTTGAATTTAAAAATAAACCAAAAATTAGAATCTATAAGCCAGTTCCAATAAGAAATTTTCTGGTTGAAGATATTAATGGAAAATGGCTTTACTGGGGCTTAATTCATGTGATTGAAGTAACCCATGATAATATCAACCAATCCACTTCTGGAAAATTTAAAATAATTTACATTAATACACCTGAAGAAATGAAAAAAGCCCAAGAATTAATCGACCGCAACCCTGCCCACGATTTTTTTAGCAAGTAATTATTAAAAAATGGACAAAAATATTTTAGACCACTACTTACAATACAGTATTTATACAAACCCTGGCTTATTTACAGAAATTATTAAAAACAGCTTACCAGACGATATTCGACAGATTGGCCTACTTGTTAGAAAACAAATAATCCATCGCATGACATTAAAAAATGGCAACACTGGATCCAATAAAGACTTAAGATATGGCGATATGACAAAAGTACCTTGGCACCAACAATGCCAAGATGATATCCTACCCACAGCTTCCGCCATGTTAACTGAACTTTATCGAAAAGATAATCGTGGTTTTATTTTAAATCGAAGTGAGGAAAATAAACTTATTTTAACCTGCCGCTTTGTTTCAATTCTCATGGCTTCAATTTTAAAAACAAAAGGTGTTCCTTGCCGTGTCCGCTCTGGTTTTGCTCCATATTTTAGTGTTCAAGGCCTCCCTGATGCAAAAAGCACTGATCACTGGATAAATCAATATTGGGATAGTAAAAAATCCCGTTGGATTACAATTGATATCGATGGCAGTATCGAAGGCTATTTAAAATTTGATCCATATGATATGCCAAATGGAGTTTTTGACTTTTCGGCAAATGCTTGGCTTGACGTAAGAAATAAAAAAATCCCTGAAGCTCACTTTCATAACGCCGGAGGTTTTGACGGATTAGTCACAATTGCCTGGGAACTATTTTACGACTTCCATTGCTTAATGAATCATGAAATTATTTATTTTTACCATCCTAAAATTGCCATGCTAGATAACTTTAAAAATATAAATGAAGATCAACTTAAAAAAATAGATTATTTAGCCCAACTCATGATTAATCCCGATGAAAATTTTATTGCTCTAAAAAATATTTGGGAAACTAATAAAGATTTTAGACTTCTTAAGGGAGGACTTCTTTAAGATTTTTAACCGAAGCGGTTAGAATAATGGCGTGGCAAAGCTCTATTTGTTTAAATCCACCCCAAGTGTTTGTAAAGCTTAGTTGAGGGAGGGGCGATTTTAATTACTTTTAAATCTTTTTTACTAAACCACTGTAATTGCACAATATCATCGCCAGGTTTCTCGACTCCTGATTTATACTGCACTAAATAAGTTAAAAATATGAGATGGGTCATTTCTCCCTTGCGGTTTCGATAATCCTCATCAAAATATACTTGTTTTATATCTTTCACCTCAATATTAGCTTCTTCTTTTATTTCCCGCCGAAGCGATTCTTCTAATTTTTCTTTTTCAATATAGGCTCGCCCACCAATCAAAAGCCAACAATTAGGATATGGACCAGTATCTTTTAGCTTCTGACCAAGCAAATATTTATTTCCTTTTTGAATAATCGCAGAAACGATAATAGCTGATTTCATATTAGCCATATAACCATTTTTCCCTTTCTTTTTTTTCAAATTTTTCTATCGCATACCTTAGCGCTGTTCTTGGCATGATTTTACTATATTTATCCAAAAACTTCTCAAGAACTTTCTGATCTTTTTTTCCCACTTCGCGCAACATCCAGCCCACTGCCTTATGAATTAAATCATGCTTATCTTTTAATAAAATTTCGGCAATTTTTATTGTGTCTCCAAATTGTTTTTCCCGAATAAACCACCAGGTAGAAATCATGGCAATTCGCTTTTCCCAAAGATTTTTTGAGCGCGCCAATTTATACAAAACATCTCTTTTTTTATCAAATAAATATGCCCCGAGAATATCCCGACAAGATAAATCTACCAGATCCCAATTATTAATATTTTTAGTGTTTTTAAGATAAAAATTAACGATTTCTTCTTGCCTCGCCGAAGCTTCATTATCTTTGGTGCGAAGGCGGGTCGTTTGCCGATACTTATCAATTAAAATTAAAAGTGCCACCAATCTATATTCATGAATTTTCGAGTTCAAAAGTACCTGTAAATCCTGCAATTTTAAATCAATATATCTTTTCGCAATCATCCGTTGTATTGGCACAACAATACCCAAAAAAATATCACCTTCACCATATTCGCCTTTACCTGTCTTAAAAAACCGCTGGTGAATTTTTGCTTTTTGGGAATTACCGGCCTGCTCTAAATCAGCTCTTAAATTTTCTAATAACATTAAAATAATAAATATTAATTAATAAATTTTACTAACTAAATAACCTGTTAGGTTATTTAGCGCGCTACATCAATCCTTGTTTTTAAACAACTTCCAATAAAACCATAAATTTACAATTTGTAAATCTTACAAGTAAAGAAAAAGTAAAAAACTTAAACCAGGTTAGTAATTTAATGTTTTTGTGAAAACCATTTTGTAATTATAGAGTAATTACCGTTATAAAATCATAATGTCTCTCCCACCACCACCTCTTTTATCCGACCAACAATCTGTTTTTTGTTTTACTAAAATAAGTATTAAGAAGATTATAATTTCAATCATAATATTCTTTTAATTTTTTTGTCCCAGAATACCGAACATACTTCCCTATTTTTTTACTTGCAATTAAATCTACCTTTTCTAAATATTTCAAGTCAGAAGAGGCAGTCATCCGACTTACCTTATATAATTCAATATAAGACGAAGGCGTAATATAGGTATCATCACCCTTAACTAAAAAGTAGCGTAAAAGTTCTTTTTGTCTTTCATTAAGGGCAAAATCCTTTTCTAATTTATTTTCAAGAGTTCTATTTTCTTTGGTTTTTCTATCAATATAAAAATAGAAGTTATTTAAAGCCTCAATGATTTTTCTCATATGGAAATCGTAAAAATATGTCATGTCGTAACTGTCTTGTTCCGAATATATATAAGACATTCCATAGGCTTGTCTTGCTTGTTTTATCACCAAAGATATTGGCAAATATTGTATTGCCCAATAGCCTTTTTTTAGCAAATACCAATAAAATATCGTTCTTGCTAATCGACCGTTTCCGTCATAAAAAGGGTGCAGATAGCCAACCCAAAAATGAAGCTGAATCGCTTTAATAACCGGATGTATAAAACCTACGGAATTTTCGTCATTTGCATAAGATAGTAATCTTTCCATTTCTTTTTTGAGGAATAATTCATTGGGAGGAATATGATATATATATTTAATTCTGTCATTTAAAGAAATATTATCTTCGTCTTTTCTGTAGCGACCTTGGTTTTTACTATCAATGATTTTATTAGTGATACTACGATGAAGTTCAAAAAGAGTTTCGTGATCAAGTAATTTACTTTTATATTCATCTCTCAGAAGCTGCATAGTTTTATAATTATTAATAATCATTTGTTCTGACTTGTCCTTCGGAGCTCGATTTTCCAAAATCATTTTTTTAGCTGTTGGAGTTGTAGTTACAGCTCCCTCAAGTTGACTTGAGGCAATCGCCTCTTCAATAATACTTTTTGTCAGCAGGCGTTGTTTACCATATGGGGTAATAATATTTTGATAGCGGGAAAAAATTTCTCCTCCTACAGCAATATCAAATTTATGAAGTAACTCATCGGTATAGGAAAGTCGTAGCCACTTGAAAAATTCTCCGTTCGCGGCTTGAATTGGAGTTTTTTTTAAGTTGGCTGTTCTAATGTGCTTTACTAAATACCAAAATTCTATAGAGTTTAATTCTTTTGGAGACTGTTTGTACTTAATTTTATCCCAATAAAAATATACAGGCTCAGATACTTTAAAAACAGCGTCTCCGTAATAAAAGACATCTTTTTCATACTTTTTAAGCACTCCTAAAGTATCAATTAAAGAGAAATTTGGTTTTTCTATCTTAAAAAGTTCCATATGTAAACAACATGTAAAATATATGTAAAGACTTTACACGTTGTTTAATAATATACTATATATTATTTAATATGTCAAGAACATGTAAAAAATATCTATCATCTTTACATGATATAATAACACTATGAGAATCATTAATCGCAAATTTGGTCGAGAATATCAAATACTGGATAAATTTGAGGCCGGTATCTCCTTGATTGGTGCCGAAGTAAAATCTGTTCGTACCAAGCAAATGAGATTGGAAAATTCCTTTGTTAAATTAATTGGTGATGAGGCCTATTTAATAAATGCCGAAATTCCTGTTTACAAATTTTCCCGACCAACTGGATATGACCCAAAAAGAACTCGTAAATTATTGCTTCACAAGGCAGAA
The DNA here is from genome assembly GCA_964476545.1 of uncultured Gammaproteobacteria bacterium. Taxonomy (GTDB): domain Bacteria; phylum Patescibacteriota; class Microgenomatia; order UBA1406; family GWC2-37-13; genus CAYZAZ01. The sequence continues at coordinate 3,543 of CAYZAZ010000009.1, read as the reverse complement.
TTACTGCGCCTAAAGGGTAAAATGGCCTCGGGTAGCCATTTGACCATTGCTCCGTCGGCATGCTATAATAAGGGGCCTCTTTTTAAGATAGAGGTGGCCTTAGTTAAAAGCCGGGGCGAGATTGGCAAAAAGAAACTTGAAAAAGGAAGAGATATCAAGCGTGATCAAGAAAAAATGGCGAAAGAGTATATGAAAACATAGGAGTGTTCTTTTAAAATTTGTCCTCCACATCTTACCTCAACACTTAACTCAACGTTATTCACTCGACGTGTTGAGGAACGATGTTTGGAGGACGTAAGAATTCGTAATCTAAATCTAAAATTTAGAAACGAATTCTAACGGGCATGACAGGATTCGACGAGGAATTTGCACTTTTAAAATTTGTTAGGGCGCACCTGTGCGTTAAACGGAAAAATTTAACTGATAAATCACAAAATTTAACAGCTGAAGAGGCTTTTTATTTGCAAAATCAGGGTGCTTTTAAACCAGCATTCCTTTTTGCTTAAAAAAAGTTTTCCGAAGTCTTTCTTAAGTTTACCTTAGTTCAACTTATTAAAGATTAAACCAACCGAGGTAAGGTTTTTAGAAGTTATTGTTTGTTCTAAAAATCTGACAAATTTCAAACAACTTCTTGCCAAGTTTTGAATATTTACCCAGGTAAGATAGAGTTAAAAAATATTCTACCCCTAACTAAATAATTTTAAGAGTGTTTCCCCGGACCCGGGTTCAACTCCCGGCATGTCCACACTTCGCCTCCTATTGAAGAGTAGGGGGCTTCGCGTAATCACATTTAAGAATTAAAATCCCACCTCAAAGATTATTTATCCTATTATAATTTTATATAATAGATTTAATTATGATTAAAGCGATAATACTTGATGTCGATGGAGTGATTGTTGGAGAAAAAATAGGTTTTAATTCTCCATACCCAAACTCTAAAATTATTGAAAGATTAAAATCAATTAAGCAAAAAGGAATTAGTATTAGTCTTTGTACGGCCAAGCCTCATTATTCTATCCAAAAGATAATTAATGACGCAGGATTAAATAATCTTCACATTACCAATGGTGGCGGAGTGATAATTGACCCAATACAAAATACAATTCTAAAAAAACATATTATAGACCAAAAATACGCAGTAAAAGTTATAGAAACATATCTGAAAAATAATGTATATGTAGAATTTTATACTCTTAGTGATTATTTTATCCAAAAAAATCAGCAGTCAAACTTAACTCAAATACATACTCATATTCTTCAAAAAGAACCGCAAGTTGTTAATTTATTAATGGATGAAATAAAAAAACAAGAAATTGTAAAAATTATGCCAATTACAAGGAACGAAGAGGATAAGAAAAATTTAACTTTATTATTTAATCCTTATAAAAATGATTTAACTTTAAGCTGGGGTGTTCATCCAATAGCTCTTCCTCATCAATTTGGAATTATTACCGCAAAAGGAATTTCAAAAAGACAAGCTGTCTTAGAAATTGCCAACAGTATTAAAGTCCAACCACAAGAAATACTTGGGATCGGAGATAGTACAAGTGACTGGCAATTTATTGAAACTTGTGGATATGCTGGCGCAATGGGTAATGCAAGTTTTGAATTAAAAGAATTAATTAAAACTAAAGGAAATAAATCGATGATTGGAAAATCGGTTGACGAAAATGGCATTTTAGATATTTTTAATCAGTTTAATTTATGAAATCTAATAAACTAACAATTAAAATCAATAGGTCTCTTCATGATGTTTTTCTTTTTACAATTACACCTCCAAATTCAACTATGGATACCAACTGTTATAAAAGAAAAAACATATGAGAAGGAAATTTTATTGGTTGATATAGAAACTCATCAGGTTTATAAATAAACTACAATAAACAATATGTCAAGCCTTCGGAAAAAAACTGCAGAACTTCTTATTCAATCTTCCAAAAATTTAGCACAATTTGTTCCTATGACTGCCTTTGAATTTTGGCAGCGAAATGACTTCCGATTATTTATTGATTTTTCTCAATTATCTAGATCAGAACAAGATAGAATATTTAATGAACTTGAAGTATCTTTACTTGGATTTATTGATCTTTATTTAACCTACATCACTACCATCATTCAACCAGAGTATAAAAAAACAATAACAATCATACAAAAAGAATTTACTAACTCATTTTTAGAATTACTTTCCAAAAATAGAGTTGAAGAAAAATATATACAATTATGGCAATCCCTTATTGATATGCGATTAAAAGAATACTGGGAAGATTATAAAGTCGGTTTAAAAGAAACATCCTCATGGGATGAATTTAAGAATGATCGTGTAATGAAAGAGTTAATGGCATTCAGAAATGCATTACAATCATTTAACGAACTTGGTATTGGTGAGTATGGTACAGAAACAGCGAATGCTATTATAAAAAGATTTAGGAAGAATTTTACTCTTGATCCAAAAGATACTAATAAAGTTATTCAACTGGAGCAAGATGAAA
>CAYZAZ010000009.1:0-1044 GCA_964476545.1 uncultured Gammaproteobacteria bacterium | reverse complement strand
TGAAAATTACTTGGGCAAGAATTGAAACAATAACTATTGTTTGTCTTACCCATATCCGTCGTGGAAAGGTTGAAAAAAATGATCCGCTTTGGAAACTTCTTCGACAATGGCTTATAAAATTCAACGCAGACCTTATGCCACTTGAAAATTTAATAATCAGCAGTTAATTGTTATTAAATCAGGATCCACGCTCTCCCAAACCCCCGAGGTTGTTTATAGTTCAAGGAGATCTCAATCCTTCAGGTTTTTAACAACCGCTGTAAGAAGTAGCATTCCTATATAGCCTGGTCTTAAAGGTTGTCGAGCTAAAGGTATTCTTACAACCAATAAACTACTGGTTTTAGGTTGGAATATTTTCTTTATTAAATCAATATCTACAGGATATGCTGGAAAATCTATGTTATTAATACTATATCCTTTGGAATTCTCCATAAATACAGCAACTAAATTACCACCTGATTTTACCGATTTGATAAATTTATTGCAAGCAAGCACAAATTCATTATGTTCTCTAGTAATTGACTCGGCGCAAAAAAACATTGAAGCAAGGTCATATTTCTTTTCTTCAAGCTCATAAATACTCCCATGTTTTGTTTTCACTTTTTTTTCCAAATTTTCTACCAAATCAATATTATATTTATGACTTAAACTTCTGAATAGTTCCCAAAATTTATACCAATTATCGTCTGGTTTTTTTAATTGTTTTCTCAAATATATAAGATTAGACTTTGAAAAATCAATACACTCAATTTTTTTAATATAAGGTAACATTGCCATTATTGGATATAAGTTTGGTCCAACGCCAACTTCAAGAGCTGACATTACAGAAGAAAGTGATGAATAAAAAGTAACTAATCTATTAATAATTTCTCTATCTTCACTATGAATACTAGAGTAATTATTCCCGATATATGTACGTGCATCAAATTTTTCCCAATTTGTTTTCATTTCTTTATTTTACATCAATCTTACAATTGAATTATTTGTTTATAATATACTATTAAGAAACAACTTATGAATAAAAAACTGGGTTTTATTGCATTA
>CAYZAZ010000008.1:0-25635 GCA_964476545.1 uncultured Gammaproteobacteria bacterium | reverse complement strand
GTATCCGCCATAGTTAAATCCTAAAAAGTGTATACCATCCGCTGACCTCTGCTCAATTCGTATTACAGAATTCATTGACTTTATATACTATTTTCCTTTACAATGAATTCATGTTTTCTTTTCTTTTTTCTGGCTTTAAAAGTATTCTCGCTTATCTAAAAAAAGCTCTTTTAGTGTTTGTTGTTTTTTTTGTCGTCACCTCTATTTTTTTATATTTTATAAACAAAGACAAAGTTGCTAATAATTCGTTTGCCGACCCAATTAAAAAGAATAGGAATGAAATATATAAGATAGTTAATGATCCAAAATTAAATAAAACCAAAGAAGGTAAATTAACGATTCTTGTTTATAAAGGTATGATGTGTAGCGCAATCGGCGAAGCCTGCACAAATAATCAAGATGACGGAGATAAAAATTTAGATAAAAGCTTATTTGGTAAAATGACGGAATTAATTGTTATCCCATTTGCCAACCCCCCGGCATCAGGTGTGGCCTGGGTATATGATGGTTTACAAAATGCCGGCTTTGTGCCCAAATCACTCGCCGCTGAAGGAATAGGATTTTCTGCCATTAAACCTTTTTCTGGGCTTTGGAAAATTTTTCGTGACTTATCCTACATGCTTTTAGTTTTAATTCTCATTGCAATTGGCTTTATGATTATGTTTCGTTCCAAAATCAATGCTCAAACGGTTATTACAATCGAAAACTCGCTCCCACGCATCGTCGTTGCCATGATTCTTATCACTTTCTCCTTTGCCATCGCCGGCTTTATGATTGATATTATGTATGTGGTAATTGGATTATTAGTCTCTATAATTGCAGGAAGAACTGGCGTAAGTATCTCTGATTTACAAAATCATTACATGATGGGAACAGGTTGGACTTTGTTTGAAGATATTGCCGGTCGCTCTTCTTTTGGAACAATTGGCGCCTCTATTGGCAATGCTTTTTTAGGAATAATTCCTTTGGAACTAAAATATTTATTAAAAACAATCCTTGGATTTGTTACTTTATATTTAACAAGAGACGCATGGATACATATGTTAGTTAATCCTTTTGCAGGATTATTAGATATGATACATCTTGAAGCAGCTACCTTTGGAGGAAGTTTTGGAAAATTAATTGGAGGTCTTGTTACGGTTCCTGTTGCTTTAATAGTAATGAGTACCATATTTATCGTCGCAAGTAATGCTCTTCCATTAGTAATGATTATTTTAATAATGATCTCAATTCTTTTTCTTTTCTTTCGTATTTTTACAATGCTCCTTACAACTTATTTAAAACTAATTATTTTAATCATTCTCGCCCCGCTTCTTTTACTTTTTGAGGCAGTTCCCGGTCGTAATACTTTTAAATATTGGTTTACTAATCTTATTGGTAATCTAATTGTTTATCCAGCAACAATCGCAATATTTTTAATTGGTTATATTATTATTAATACTCGTTATCCAGGAGCAGATTATACAGCTCGACTTCCTTACTTATATGGAATTGATAGCGATGCTTTTAAAATATTAATTGGTATGGGCTTAATTTTTCTAATTCCTGACTTAGTAAAACAACTCAAAGAAATGCTCGGTGTCAAAGATCTCCCGGTAAATATTGGAGTTGGGACATTTTTTGGTGGTGTTGGTGCTGGAGTTGGAGCTGTAATGGGCCCAATCGGAACATTTAGTACTCTTAAATTAGCCGCCCCAGGCTTATTTAAAGGCAAACTCGTTCCAAAAGCAATTCAAGATTTTATCGGAGTAACTGAAAAAACCCCACCACAAGCAACTGAAGATGCAACACATCCTCATTAAATTCTAAATATATATTTAACTAAATCCTGGTATTCTTAAAATACTAACTCCAATTAAACGTAAGATAAAAACTGAAAATATAATTAAAATTAAACCCATAATGCAAGAAGTTAAAAGCTCTTGAGCTTTTTTTATCTTTTCAGGATTTCCTTGAGAAGACTGCATCGTAAAGGCCGCATAAATGATACAAAGAAGAGAAACCATTCCGGCCAATCCAATTCCCAATCCAAAAATAGTTTCCTCAATAAATCTTTTTGACTCTGTTTGAATACAGCCTAAACCAGACCAAACTCCACCGTTTTTTGCACAATTAAGACAACTAATTTGTTCTGAAGCTTTTGACTGCGATTTACAAAACTCACTTAAGGCAATAAGTGGTCCGGGAGTTGGGGTAATTGTAACTACACAAGTACAACTTGGTGATGTCGGATCTGGTTTTGGCACACCTGTTTGACAAGGTCCACTTATAACATTTTTATATTTTAACCATGGGTCAATTACCTTTTGAAATACGATTGTTACTGGACCAACAAGTACGTCTCTAATAATATTCAACCCATGTCCAAGATCAGGAATATCGACATTTACCATTGCAGTTGGCTTACAACATTTGTTTCTACCTAAATCTTCAGCAATACCACAATTAAATCCGCTTATATCTTGAGCAATAATAAATTTAGGAGAAATAAAAATAAAAACTAATAGAATAGAGACTATTAAAAAATTCTTCATAATTTCATAATAACACAAATGAAGATTTATTTTTTCTTTCCTTCAGCTTCACCAAGTGCATCTTGAAAAAATTTCCATAATAAGAAAGTTAAGGCAAGTGGTAAAAATTGACCTGCAAAATCCAAACTCATATCCCAAACACGACCACCAAATTCTTTTCTCAAAAGCCTTGTATTAAATTCATAATCAGCGTGTCTTTTTTTGAATGGAGTTTTTATGGGAATATTTAAAAAAGGTATTTTAATCCAATAATTTTCCCAGAGAATTTTCGTAGGCGCTATTGATAAATCATATGGATTTTTTTTAAGAAGATCTAGCGACTCAAGCGCTACGCAAAAACGATCAATGTCTCGTGAATCCCATTCCCAGACAGCACTTGACCGACCCGCCACCTCAGCCGCAATCGAATTTCTTTTTCCAATTCCAAAAATACCAAAAAGTTGTTTAGCCATCGTATCCTTCTTGAAATAAGCAATGACTGAAGCCGCCATTTTATAATTAAATTCAGCGGCCGCACCTACTCCATGAACCATAAGAAACTGATTTTTAGCTTTTTGCATATACTCAATTACTGGAGAAAAATCCTTTTTACCACTGGTTGCTATTCCATTTAACATCTTAGGCATATCAATAATTCCGCCAATGATATTTTTTTCCATTCCACCAATATCGCCAATTGCTCTTGGAATGACTCTTGGCCCCATTCCCCGAAAAGCAATGAAAGAAAAATCCGTGTCTTCGATACCGAATGTAAATTTAAATTTATCAATTTCTTTTGCATAAATTGAATTTAAAAATTCCGGTTTAAGATAAGTGGCTTTTATTGTCTTATAAACTTCAATCGCTCGTTCAATTCTCTGTCTACCATTTTCATCTGTTGATAATCCACCATTTTCATTAATACCACTCAAAAGCTTTCTAATTTTGGCAGCACTTAACCTTGTGTCTTCAATCTCTCCAATCTCCCATAGTTTGGCTTTTTTTTGCAGTTGTAGGCGGCTGCGCATCTCTTTACTAATCTCTCGCCGCAACAATGTCTCGGCAAAAACCAAATCCTTCATTGACTCATCAAACTGCTCTCGGCTAGATACTTTTCCATCTGCCAGCATCTTATTATAAATTTTGTTCCACCTACTTACTCCCTCCGCATTTATTCTGTCTCGATCCATCCGTAAAAACTTCGTCGGAAAACGCTGGGCTATTTCATGGGCTAAAGTTCTTTGCACAAAAGCATCCACTACCGCTCCTTCTATCATCTCACTAATAGACCCTCCCTTTGCCTCAATTCCTTTCATCCCTGAAATTACTTTATTTTCTTGTTCGCTTCTTAAGCCTCTTACATAACCATTAAATTTAAGATCGGAAAAATCTTTTGGATCATCAAGAATATAATTTTTATATAAATATTTAAAAAATTCCTGTTTGTCTTTACTGGCTTCAAATGAAACTGCCTTAAAACCATCTAATGATTTGCTTTTTACTAAATACCAAGACATGGCTTCATAGCCAATATTTTCAATTGATTTGAAAGATTTTAAAACATTTTGTTTTCCAAGTTTTCCATTTTCTGTATTGTCATATTCAAAATAATCCCGAAGTGCATATTCCATTCGCCAACTTCTTCTTTGAGCCGGTCCTCCAACCTGAGTAATATTAACTAGTTCATCAACAAATAATTTTTTTCCTGTTAAATCTTTTGATCCTTTAATATATGAATTCTTATAAGTTTCCATATTTTTCCACATATCATGATGACTCCACTTCATCTTCTGCGATCCATCCTCTAAAGTCATAAAGTAATAAGCCGGTAACATATGCTCTCCCTGCCAGCGCATCATCACATGAAGAGGATTAAAGACAGTTAAGGCCCCAGCGTCATTTGTACCATAACTTGCATACATACCTCCACCTTCTGGAGATACAGCATCCGCTGATGCCGATTTTTCCGGCTCAGTCAAAAAAATTCCTCGGGCCATTCCCACTGCAATATTAACCACGTTTCTCAATTTAGTTTCAGCAATTGTCCCTCCATAAAACATCTTCATCCGCTCTACCATCTCTTCTTCAAGTTGAGTATTCACATATTCCAACTTATTGCTAAATTGATTGGGCCGATGCTTCCAATCTTGCACTGCAAACTGCTCATCAAGCATTTTGTCATACAAAGAAAAAGCTTCAAGCACTAAAGGAGCATCTGGCAATAGCATAATTTCATCAATGTCAGTCCCTGATAATTTTTCGGCATATCCAGCTAGTTGTCCATAAAACCCATGTTCGCCTGGTGGATGATTAAAAATATATTTAGCGTTATGCAAATATTCCAAACGATGCTGTCCATGGACAAAATTACTTCGTAAATAATTTACATAGTTACTAAAATTTATTTCTTGAGGAACAGGTAAGGGAACTAAACGAGATACCGCTTTTTTTATAATCTTAGTTTTTCCATTTTCATCTTTCTCTTCTATTTCTTTATCAATGGTCGTATATTTTTCTTCAGTTTCACGATAAAGTTTAAGATTGGCAAAAGTTCTATCTCCCCTAGCCTCTCTCTCAGCGATTAGTGCCGCTGTCGAATCCATCGCCCGCACAATCGCCAACGAAGTTGTCTTAATTCCTTGCATAAAATCATCTTGAGTGACTTCTTCAAAAGTCCGCTCCGCTCGCTCTTTTTGAAATTGAATATATAAAGAATCTAAAACGTCAAAAAGTTCTCCAGCCACTGCATTCGATACATCCTGATGCCAAATTGCTCTGGCCTCGGCTCTAATATCTACTGGTAATGACACATTTCGCTTTGCATAATCTTCTTTAATTCTGCGAATATTTTCATCAATATGTAGATTAGCCTCTGATCCTTCTAATTTATCATGAATATATTTAGCCAGTTGATCTGGAGAATAAAGTCTTTTCAAAAATCTCATCTGTTCTTCATTAAACCGTCCCACATAAAGCTGTTCGTCTCGCGCCCAACTACCTAATTCTGAATATTCTTTTGCCATCTCTGCTTTTTTTTCCTCAGCCGCTAAAGCATTTTCCTGAAATTTTCGCGCCCGCTCCTCAAGAGCTCTTTGTTCCAATGGAACGGCCTCGATAAATTTCTCTTTCACTTGATCGGAAGTTAATCCGTAATCACTGGCGTTTTTTTCAACTGCTTCCGAAAATCTCACTGCCGCCGCCTCATCAGCATTTTTTAATTCAATAAAAGCTTTTTCAAAACCTGTTTTTTGGTCACCTGAAGAAAATACAATTTCCTTTTCACCCAATAGATAATCCCCTAAACGATCCTGAATTGCCGAAGCCGTCTCAGCCGTCATATCCCGACTCCCTAACTCAGCTAAAATTTTTTGCGTTTTTGGCTTATTTGGGATAACCTCAAGATTCTCTCTTGCGGCTATAGCTGCCTGAAGTAAAACTTTTTTTGCTTCCTTCCCATTTTTTTCTTCACTTTTCTTGTCAGTGCTTCGCGCATATCTTCGAGCTTTATCGAGTGTATCCTTCATCTCTTTTAAATATTTATTAGCGAGTTTTTTTTGATCATCTTTATTTCTCGCTCCTCTTTTGGCGTCCTCATCCCTGGCTTTTTGCACAGCCACTCTTACTTCTTCGATTATTTTGGTTGTTTCATCATTATTTACTGGTGTTGTTTCTACTGCCATACGTAAAAAACTCAAATGTTAAATGTTAAAACCACCCGCCTGCAAACGCTATGCGTTAAGCATTGCGGGCAGGCAACTCAAAACTAAAAATCTGCTAATCTATTTACATTTTAGATTTAAGATATGGTTCTAAGATTTGAGCTTTAAGATTTGAAATAACATATATACTTAATGATCCATTTCTATAAAATTCTATTAAATTTCCACAGCTTAAGCAAGAGCTACGATTGATAAAGTATAAAAAAAAATCAGCCAAAAATATTAAAGGGAAAAATAAAATTAGCAAATAACTATGTTTAAAGAACATATTTTATGTTAACATACTATAAGAATTTTTAAATTATTAAATATATAATACTACTTGTGAACTTAGAAACATTTCTACAAAAAGAAATTAAACAATTTCCAAATATTAACTTTGTGAGATTTACTCAAGACTATTTACCTTTTTATCTTAGATGGTTTAAGGATCCATTAGTCTTACGACATTTAAACAAAAGCACTCCTCAAAATGATATCCAAATATCTCGCTTTGTTAATTTTGCCTCTACATCAGTCACTGATCATTACTACATAATTAATCTTGATAATGAACCTATCGGACATACTGGTTTAAAAAATATAGATTATCAATTATTTAGTGCAGAATTATCTTGCGTTATTGGTGAAAAAAAATATATCGGTCAGGGAGTAGGATTATCCACTATGGTTCATTTCATTAAATATGTATTGACAAATTACCCAAAAATAAAAACATTTGAATTCACAAGATTAACTGGATTACCTAATAATATATATAAATCTCTATGTTTTAAAAAAAGTGGAAATAAAGAAGGATCTGATATTTATACCGTCAACAAAATACAACTCTTAGAACTTTTAAATAAAATTGAAAAGTAATTTAGTTACTTAATTTTATCTATAAAAAAATCAAGATGAATTTTACTTTTATCAAATTCTTCCTGAGTATGAAAATAAAGCACTTCTTTACAATAACCTATTAATAATATATTGATTAATAAAAAACGCTCTGGAATATTTAAAAGATTTTTTAAATTTTCTTCATCTAATTCATTTACGTATACCCAAAGTGAGTCTAATCCACAATCTTTTGTCTGAAGCATAATATAAGTTGACACGATTGAAAGGTCTTCTACTGGATTTACTGATATTGTTGTATCTATTATTGGAATAATAAATACCGGAGCATCAAAAGTAAGTTTTTGTTGTGATAATGATGCGATTTTATTTTTTAAATCTCTATCTCTTACAATGATAAACTGCCACGCTTTTTTATCCATTCCTGTTGGGGCATATTGTGCAGCAACTAAAATTTCAAGTAATAGTGTTTCATTAATTAGCTCATTTATGTATAATCTACAAGATCTTCGTTTTAGTATTGAATCAATCATTTTTTATCAATTTAATTAATCTAATAATACGTTATTTTTTTATTTAAAAATCAATCTTTTGTGAATATACGATAATTTTATTAAAATTATTACCTTTTATCTTTAAAAAGGATAAATTAATACTCTTTTTTTTAAATGAGTCAATTTTTTCTAACTGATTTATCGATAATATCCTATCTATAAATCCGTTACCCCTATGCTCCAATACTCCTTTACCTGTCCAAAATTTGACTCGTGATACCTTATTAGAACCTATTGGAATACAATTTAGTATTGGATCATTAAATAACATAATTACACTATCATTGTTTAAATAATTATTTCTTTCAGGGCAAGTTAAATAAGTTTCATGCAAAATAATAGATTTTTTAATTGTCAATAAATATTTTTTTTTAGAAAATTTTTTATCATGAAAAAGATTGTTTAAATTAATATTAAGTTTTGCCATCTGAATCCTTTTTAATTGATAGCTCTTCGATGATGTTTCTAAAATATTCGTGAATTTTTCTTTGTTACTATAAACAAAATTTTTTATTATATTTAAACTAACTAAATCAGAAATGTCTTTATATGATATCTGAATATTTTTAGGTATAATTTTTCTAAAATATAATATTAATTCTTTAAAAGAATCGCGGTATTTTTTTAAATCTGACATTGATATATAAGTTATTTTATGAGTGAAATAATTTTCTGATATGAATTCAATATTAAAACCAGGTTTATAAATTAGAGAGATAATAAAAAGACGCCTAATAATATAAGATATGGAAAAAAATTCTGCCCAATCTACATATGGGGCTGAATCCAACCTCCATAGTTTATAACCTCCAAAAGGATAGGTAAAATGAATAGGTAAATTTTTTTTTATACAAATCTTAATTGTTTTAAGTATTTTTACTTTATAAGAATCAGCAACTGCCCATCTTTTAAATTTATTATTTAGTAAGAGGTTGTAAATGCGATTATGAAGATTTGTTGTATTTTTTTTACTTTTCTGATCTCTTACAACACACAAAAAACTTGTTGATAAAATTTTCCCTACTTGTGTTCTTAAATTCACTTTAATAATAAATAGGTTATATTTAAATTAATTTTTTATTTTATTTTTTCTAAATTTTGGTTTAGGAATAGCACAATTACAACATTCTTTACAATTGCAATCAAGACAATGAGAACCACATTGACAATCACCTTTACAATCACCACCTCTTAAATTTCTATTAATTTTCAAAGATTTCCTATATAATATTCTATTTCTTGAATATGTTCCTTGATTGACTGATTTTTCAAATATTTGTAGGAGTTGTTTATTCCCAATTTCAATTGACATATTAATTCACCTCCCTTTACCACTTATAAAAATTTATATTAATTTTTTTATTTAACCAAAATAATGGACAACCCCCACCCTGGCATAGATCAAATTCTTTACAATTTTTACATTCTTTTAATCTGTATACCATAATACTTTTTCGAATATTTTCTAACTTAGGTAAATTCCATATTTTTATCAATCTTGATTTATTATTAACATAATTAAAAATATTTTTATTTATAATAGGGAAGTCAAGAAGATGATTACACGTAACAACGTCTCTATTTATATTAAAAATAATTCCAGAACCAGTTCGAATACTACATCCAGTATCAAGTAAGTTCTCTATTTTTAAAGCAGTAAATAATTTTTTTGGCAATATGCATAGTGGCGCTAAAAAAAGAAATTGAGTTTTTATCTTAATTTCTTTTCCATAAATATATATATCTTCAACTATCTTTGACAATTCTTCAAATGAAAGTATATAAGTTGTATCTATACTATTTAAAGAAACAGCTGGCCCGCCTAAATTAAAATGAACTTCATTAATTTTATTAAGTTTTAACCAGTTCATCATTATCTTTATTTTGTTCTTATTTGCCTGAGAAATTGTAATATTTATGCCTGGTTGAAGATTAGACTTAACTAAATTTTTAACTCCTTTAGTAAATAATGAAAAATAAACACCTGATTTTGTTATCTCAAATGAATCACTATTTGAACTTGCATGCATTGAAATAGTAACAGAGCCTTTATTTAATCCTGAATCAATAAACAATTGGCAAAATTTTTCATCTGCAAAGCGTGTTCCATTAGACACGATAGACATTATTATTCCTTTAGATAAACCATACTTAAATATTTCAATAATATCGGGATGAAGAGTCGGTTCACCTCCAATAAGAATACATCTATTAGTTTTAATTAAAACAAGTTTATTAATTAATTTTTTTATTTCTTTTAAAGAAATTATTTTATTTCTATCATGAAGAGAATCTTTAGCATAACAATATAAACACCTATTATTACATCTTTCAGTAATATTAATCCAAGCAATCTGTGGCCCATTAATCATAAATATAAATAATATACCACCAATAAACTTCAAGCACAAATTGTTAATCTAACTTTTTTAATAAAAAAATATTACTTTTTTACCTCCACCACTAATTTTCTATCTCTTCCTTCACCTTCAGAAAAAGTGGTTAGTTCCGGATATTTGGCAGTAATAAATTCATGGATTAATTTTCGTTCAAAAGATGATAAACCTCGAAAATATGATGGTTCATTACTTGCTTTTGTTTTTTCTGCCATTTCAGTGGCAATTCCCTCAAGTCTTTCTTTTTGTTTCTCACGATAATCATTGACGTTCACCAAAAGATCGACTGGTTCTCCTAATTTTTTATATAAAACGACTTCCAGAATTTTTTGAATTGCTCGAATTGTTTCACCATGACGACCAATGACGGTTGGTGCCTCATCTTCTGCTTTAATTAATACCTGAAACATCCCACCATCTTCTTCAATCTCCAGCTCAAACTTGTTAATCATTTTATTAAGAAGTTCCGTAACCTCTGTTTTTATTGTTTCTTTTTTATCCATAATTTTTAATAATTAATAATCAATAGTTATCTCAAATGTTAAATGTCAAAGCTTAAAGCCACCCGCCTGCAAACGCTATGTGTTAAGCATTGCGGGCAGGCAACTCAAATCCCCTTATCTTTATCTATCTTTTTTAAAGATTTAAGTTTTAAGATGTGGATTTGACATTCAAGTTTTGACCTTTAAGATTTCTTGCCTGAACAATGCTAAATAACGAAAAAATATTCCAATATAAAGCTAGACCAGTTGGTAGGTTAAAAGAAAACCAACCAATCATTAAAGGAAAAAAATATTTCATCTGCGTGTTCATTGCTTTTTGAAAATCACCACTATCATTCTTTTTAACCTCCGCTGTTTTCCCGCTTCGCTCCTCAACCGCTGATGTTACAGTGTTAGTTTGTGGAGTCGAAACCTGAACTTGAAAATATTGCAAAGCTGCTGTAATTACGGGAATTAAATAGTACAACCAGTGGCCACCTTTCGCTGGAGTTACCGCCAAATTTAAACCAAAAAAATGTGGATCTAATGAACTCACTCTTAAAAATGGTGTATAAAGCAACTTATTAATTTTAATAATTTCCGCACTACCTTTTAATAAAACATCGTTCAATGTCTGATATAAACCAATAAATACCGGAATTTGAATAATCATAAAAAGACATCCTGATGCTGGATTCAAACCAACACTTTTATATAAATTCATCTGTTCTTCCTGAAGTTTTTTTGGATCTTTTTTGTGTTTTACAGACAATTTATCTAAGTGAGGTTTAATATCTTGCATTTTTTTAGCTGTCTCTAGTTGTTGCTTAAAAAAAGGATGAAGTAATAAGCGAATAAAAACCGTTAAGGCAATTATCGAAAAACCAAAAGCACCCGGAATTTTTAGTAAACTAAAAAACCAAAGAAATAAAGCAAGGGTATTAATAATTGGTTGAATAAATAAAGTTTCAAATAGTGCCTGCATAAAAGAATTAAATGAAATTATTAAATCTTATACCGTAAGTTTTTTTCGTCCTTTAAGTCTTCTCCTATGAATAACTCCTCTTCCTTCATGAGTTTCCATTCGTTTCAAAAAACCATGTTTTTTCATTCTCTTACCTTTTTTTGGTTGATATGTACGCTTCATACTAATTTAGAATTTATAATTCAAAATCGTTGAATTTTCTCCATGAAATACTTTCCATACCGCCTCAGTGACAAATGGCATAAAAGGATGCAGTAATTTTAAATTTTCAAAATATACTTTTTCCATTACCTGACGAACTTCAATCTTACCACTTACAACCTCATCTTTCAACCGCTCTATAAAATAGTCAGCAAATCGATGCCATAAAAATTCATAAATTAAATCAAAAGCCCGTTGAAATTCATACTTTTCCATATGTTGATGATATTTTATCTTTTCTTCCTCAAACTCATTTTGTAAATCTTTAATGTCATCGCGAGGACCCCGATATATATCGGGGGGCGTGGCGATCTTTTGAGATTGCTTCGCGGAGTTTACGGTGAGTGAAATCGAACCGCTCGCAATGACACTTTGTCTGTTCATCCAAATAAATCGTCCCATATTCCATATTTTATTAGCAAAATTTCTCATCGCTTTTACCTTTTCTTCAGATAATGGCACTCTCCCGCCTTGAGCCACACCAAAAAATAAAGCGCCTCGAAAGGCATCCGCCCCATATTTATTAACTAAATCAATTGGATTAATTACATTCCCTTTACTTTTACTCATTTTTTGTCCCTTACTATCTGTCACCATCGACCAAAGATAAACATCTTTAAAAGGTACTTCCCCTTTTCGGTAAAGTGAAAACATAATCATCCGAGAAACCCAAAAGGGTAAAATATCAGATAAGGTGCCTAAGATATCAGTTGGAAATTTTGGTGTAACTAATGGCCATTGACTTGAAGAAAACCAAGTGTCAAATGTATCAGTTTCTTGTAAATAATCCTTTCCTGGTTTATTTACCGCTACTTCATAAATTGCATCTTTTGGAGCAGTTAACTTTTGAAGACCTTTTTCTATTTCTTCAAAACGATATGTTTTTAAAAGCTCATTAATATTCCCAATTTTTACCTGCTTATTTTTATCTAGAAACACAATATGAAGTTTTAAATTTTTAGACACACTGTACCAAACGGGGATTCTTATTCCCCACACCACCTGCCTTGAAATTGGCCAATCATGCATGACATTTAGCCAATCAAGAATTTGTTTTTTGAATTTTTTTGGATAAAATTTTACTTTATTTTTTTTAATTACCTCAATTACTGGCTTTTTCAAAGAGGCAACTTTAATAAACCAATTAGAAATAATTGTCGGCTCAAGGTCTCGATTACACTTATAACAAACAGTAACCGAATGTAAATATTCTTTATTAATTTTTTCAATTAAACTTTTTGCCTGTAAATCAGCGACTACTTTCTCCCGAGCCACTTTTACTTTTAAACCTTTATACTGACCAGCAATCTCAGTTAAACGTCCATTCAAATCAATGACTTGTTTTATTTCTAAATTATGTCTTTTCCCCACTAAAAAATCATTAGGATCATGAGCAGGTGTAATTTTTACAACTCCTGTTCCAAATTTTGGGTCCACATAATCATCGACAATTATCTTTAGTTTAAATTTTCCTAATAATCCCTCAACTTCTATTTCTTTTCCCACCCATTTTTTATATCTTTTATCTTGTGGATGAACGGCCAGAGCCGTATCGCCAAATTTCGTTTCCGGCCGAACAGTCGCCAGCACAAATGGTCCATATTTGATGTAATACAAAGGATCAACCCGCTCGACATGAGACACTTCTAACTCAGATAGCGATGTTCCACAATGAGTACAATAATTAACAATGTAGTCACTGCGATATACTAAATCTTCCTTATGCATCTTAAAAAAAGTTTCATAGACATAATCAATTACGTGTTTATCAAGTGAAAAAACAGACTGCGACCAATCGGCCGCAAACCCTAATTTTTTAAATTGAGAATAAATTAAACCAGAATTATTTTTTACAAATTCAAAAATATTTTCATAAAGCGTTTGCCTATCAAAATCCATTCTTGACTTATCCTGTTTGGCCAAATACTTTTCATATACATATTGAGTTTCAAAACCCGCGTGATCTGTCCCTGGAATCCATAAAGCCTTAAAACCTTGCAAGATTTTATAACGAATCATAATATCGTCTACTGTATACATGCCATGACCGGCATGAAGTGACGCATTGGCATTGGGCGGGGGCATGAGAATAGTAAAAGGTTTTCCTTTTTTTTCTTTAAAAAAATCATTTTCTTCCCAAAAACGATAAATTTTTTCCTCAACTTCATTTGGTATGAATTTTGTATCCATATTTATTAGTTTTGACGTTTAACATTTGAGCTTTGACATTTATAAACGTATTATATCTCACTTTTGTCTTATATAATAGATAGAATGAACTGGATATTTATAACTTTACAATGGTATTTATATATTCTTATTCTAGGAATTATTTTTTTTCCTCTAACAGCTAAAATATTTTCAAATTTCGCAGATCGCGGTTATGCTTTTTCAAAAACCTTAGCTATTTTATTCCTAAGCTATGCGGTCTTTGTCCTTGGTATCTTAAAAATCCTTCCCTTTACCCAAAATAGTATCTTTCTTTTAATAATAATATTTATTATCGCCACAATTTTATTTATTTGGAAAAATAAATTAACCATTAAGCCATTAGCTATTAGCCATTTCACTCTTTTCATCATTGAAGAACTTATTTTTTTGGCTGGCTTATTTTTTTTAACTTTTATTCGCGGTCAAGAACCATCGATTCATGGCCTAGAAAAATTTATGGATTATGGATTTATGAAATCCATTCTAAGGTCAGAATTTTTCCCCCCTTTAGATATTTGGCTTTCAAGAGAACCAATAAACTATTACTATTTTGGTCATTTGACAGGAGCCTTTTTAATAAAATTAATCGGAATTAATTCAGCTATTGGTTATAATTTAATTCTTGCGACAATCCTTGCTCAAAGTGCTTCAATTGTATTTTCTCTCGTTGGCAATATCGTTTATTTATTTCAAAAAATTGTATTAAAAATTGAGCAAATTAATTTAGGTCAATTTATTCTATTTGGTCTATTAGGAAGTTTTATTGTTAACTTTGGAGGCAATCTCCATACAATTTATGCCTTTACTTCTGGCTACCCAAATGATAATCCCATTCCATTTTGGCAAATACTTAGTTCTTATGATCCCACAAAATACTGGTACCCCAATGCCACTCGCTTTATTCCCTTTACAATTCATGAATTTCCAGCTTATTCATACGTTGTCGCCGACCTCCATGGTCATGTCTTTGATATACCATTTGTACTATTAACAATCGCTATTTTATTTAAACTTTTTATTAGTAATTTTATGTCATTTCGAGCACAGCGACCAAAAGAAGCGGGGATGACATGGTGGGTAATCTTCCTGGGCTTCATGTGTACTATTCACTACAT
The DNA here is from genome assembly GCA_964476545.1 of uncultured Gammaproteobacteria bacterium. GTDB lineage: Bacteria > Patescibacteriota > Microgenomatia > UBA1406 > GWC2-37-13 > CAYZAZ01. The sequence continues at coordinate 10,619 of CAYZAZ010000008.1, read as the reverse complement.
GACTAATGCTTTTGATGGGCCAATTTATTTATTACTTACAGGATTTATACTTTTAGCACTCAATGGACTTTCTCTTACCTTCTTAATAAATATTGGAATTTTATTCTTATCTTTTATATTCTTTTCCATACCATTCTCGGCTCACTTTAGTCCCTTTGTTTCTGGAATTGGAGTCAACTGCTCTCTTGATTTTCTGGTTAATCTAAAAAAAATTGGTCCATTTCTTTTTGAAAAAGGCAACTGTCAAATTTCACCGCTTTGGATGCTTTTTATTCTCTGGGGCTTTTTCTGGATAAATTTTATTTTATTTTTAATCATTCAAAAAATAAAAAGTAAACTACCAGCTACAAACTACCAACTACAAACTTTTAATATTTTTTTCTTCATCCTTTTTTCTTTTGGCACTTTTTTAATTATTATTCCTGAATTTTTTTATATTAAAGATATTTACCCTGCCCATTTCCGAGCCAATACCATGTTTAAACTCGGCTACCAAGCTTTTATTATTATGGGAGTAGCTTCGGCCTTTGTTTTTTATCAGCTTAAATTCGTTGAAAATTTTATCATCAAAATTATTCTAAAATCTATTTTCCTATTCTTTTTCTTTTTTATATTTATTTATTCCTTTTTTGCTTTTCCATCCTATTATGGAAAATTAGATCGCCCAGTTGAACTCGACGGCTCTCAATGGTTAACTACAAGTTATTTAGAAGATAAAGAAATAATAGACTATCTTAACGAAAATATCGCTAATCAACCAACTATTCTTGAGGCCCAGGGTGATTCATATACAGATTACGAACGCATCTCCTCCTACACAGGCTTACCAACTGTTGCTGGCTGGTGGGTCCATGAATGGTTATGGCGTGGTAGTCCTGACGCAGTTGGAAAACGAATTCCAGATGTTGGAAATTTATATGAATCCCCTGATATCGAACTGACAAAATCCTTATTAAAAAAATACCAAATAGAATACATAATAATTTCAAACCGTGAAAAAGAGAAATATAAAAAACTCAATTTTGAGAAATTTGGTCAAATTGGAAAGAAAATTTTTGAATCAACTAATAAACTTGGGGCTATCTATCAAGTAGAAAATTTATAGCTATTGACAAAAATGTAGGTATTTGATAATTTGTTAGCAATCCCGACTCAGTCGGGAAAAAAAAGAGCATTACTACTCGTCGTCCCTCAATATACGAGCGGTAGTGATGCTCTTTCTTTTTTTATTTACAATTGAAATAACTTCACCGGAATACTTAAGTTTCTTTTTAATAAAAATCTAAATTGATTTTTCGCAAATTCAATTAAATCTTTCTTTTGAGCTTTGACTTCTTGAACCAACTTTATCTTTACCATGAGCTTAATATAGCTAATTTGTTTTTTCTTGTCAAGACCTATAGAAAAATACATTTAATTTTTACCATAGCCTATAGAATTTATTACAGTTTTTAGAGCCTTCTTTCAACTTAATTTTTTTTAATAAAATTTGTGGATAACTTGTGAATTACTTAATTAATCACCAAACACTCATGTAGTAAATCCGATATAGTATAATTTAACTTGTTTATGGAGTTTTCAATTATTACCTACAATACTTTTTTTAATAAAGCTTACGAACAAGTCAGAAACCTTTTTTACCAAGAAAAGGCCGATATTATTTGCCTTCAAGAAGTTGATACAGACGAAAAGAATTTAAGTCAATTTTCTAATTCTACCTTTAGCTTAGCTGATTATACTAATTCTTTTATTCAATATAATAAAATTTGGGGAAATGCTACTTTTTACAACCCAAAAAAATTTAAATTAATTAGCTCAACCTGTATAGATCTACCCCGAAGCTTTTTAGAGTTTATTACTCTCATTTTGCGAGGTATCAATAAACCACGCACCGTCTTAAAAACAGACTTCCTCTTCCTACCCCTAAAAAAGAAAGTAACTATTTATAATCTACACCTAACTCCTTTTGCTACTAACGGTATTCGAATTAAACAACTTAAAGAAACTCTTAATGATATCGATAATAAATCTAAAAATCCTATTATTATTACTGGAGATTTTAATTATCCCTATGGCAGAAAAAAATTTGAAACCTTAATTCATAAATTCAACCTAAAAGAAGCGACAAATAATATTTTTCACACAATTGACATTCATATCTTTTGGTTATTTCATTATCGAGTAAAACTTGATTATGTTTTATATAAAAACATCGTTAATACATTCACTAAAAAAATCCATATTCGTCAATCTGATCACTTTCCAATTCTTTCTATTTTTAAAATATGAAAAATAGTCGTAAAATATCTGTCATTGTTCCTGCTTATAATGAAGAAAAAAAAATTGTTGGCGTTATCAATTCTCTATTTAACTCAAATTCATTTGACCAAATTATTTGTGTCAATGATGGTTCAACCGATAATACTCTCCAGTTATTAAAAAAATTTAAAAAAATAACTTTAATAAATCTTAAAAAAAATCACGGTAAAGGATATGCGATTGGTAAAGGTATTGAAAAAGCTCATGGAGAAATTATTGTTTTTATTGACGCAGATAAATCTGGTTTTAATAATAAACTTATTCAACAATTAATTCAACCTTTGTTAAACAAAAAATATGATGGAGTAATAGGATATCTTACTCATATTGAAGCAGATAAATTATTTAGACCTTTAAGTGGCGAAAGAGCTTATTGGAAAAAAGATCTGCTTCCACATTTAAAAGAAATAAAAACAAAAGGATATGGCTTAGAACTGTTCTTAAACTATCTTTATAGAAATAAAAAAATAAAATTATTCCCATTAAAAGGAATTAAACACGCACTAAAATATGAAAAACAATCTTATGAGACAGTTGCTAAACTTTTTCTTGCTGAAAGCTTTGATATTCTTTCTGAAATAATTAAACAAAAAAATCCTTTTTCATATATAGTAAAATCATATATCTACTCATTTTATTTAAAAAAACCTGGAAAAAATAATAACCAGTTAAATCGCTTAACAAACTATATTAAAAAAAATTTAATTAACAAATTATAAACATGAAAGTCTCTATAGTTATACCTGTATACAACGAAGAAAAATATATTGAAAATTGTTTAAAAAATATCATAAATCAAACTGAAAAACCTGATGAAATTATCATCATCGATAATAATTGTACTGATAACACGATTAATATTGCTAAAAAATTTGGAGTAAAAATTATTCAAGAAAAAAAACAAGGCATGATTCACGCCCGCAACTGTGGCTTTAATTACGCATCCAGTGATATTATTGCCCGCTGTGATGCCGATACTCTAGTCCCCAATGACTGGGTAAAAAAAATAAAGAAAAATTTTGAAAAAAATAATTTAGATGCATTAACTGGCCCTTTAATATTTTACGACCTATTCTCCGCTACTTACTTCGGCGTTAAATTTTATTTTTGGTTTATGAAATTGTTAACTGGTGGAGTCGAAATTATAGTTGGCCCAAACATGATTATCACAAAAAAAATCTGGGAAAAAGTAAAAAATCAAGTTTGTTTAAATGATAAAGAAGTTCATGAAGATATTGATATTAGTATCCATATTCACCAAGTTGGTGGCATCATTAAAAATGACAGTAATCTCAGTGTCCAAGCTTCTGGTCGCAGAATTAAATCCAATCCCCTTTCATTTTTTTTCGAATACCCAATCCGCGCAATTAAAACACTAAGGAAACATAAATAATACAAACAACATTAATATTCGTATAATTCGTATCATACCTTTTGTCTCTCATACATCTTTTCCACTTCATTCAAACTCGTTGTATCTTCAGGTTTTTTATCATCACGAAAATGTTCAAGTCTTGGAAATCGCAAAGCTAATCCCGCTGTATGAACCGGTGATTTAGTAATCTCATCTGCTTTTATCTCGACAACTATTTTTGGCGTCACCCAAATATCACACGCCATCATTTTATCCACAAAATAATTTGCCGGTTTACTTTTAACTTTCAGCTTTTGACTTTTTACTTGCAATTCTCTCCATTCTTCATCAGTTAAACCGGTTCCAATTTTCGCCACCGTCACAAATATTTCTTTTTTTTCATCATAAATTCCCACCAAAAATGCACCAATTCCAAAATCCGTTCTTTTTCCTTTTCCTAAATCATAACCCATAACAATACAGTCAATAGTATCTTCAATTTTCGCTGAATAACTTTTTTTAAATTTAATCCAGTTCCATCCCCGAGCCCCTGGTTGATAAACACCATCTAATTTTTTAGCAATTATTCCCTCAAGATTCTTACTTACTGCTTCATCAAAAAGAGATTCTATTTTTATTCCATCATCTGTTAAAATTTGTGGAGACAAAATTACAGTTTGGGTTAATAAATTATTATCCGTTTTAATGATTTCTTCCAATTTATTTCTTCTTTCATTAAAAGGTTTATGAATATAATTCACCCCCTCAAAAAAAAGTATTTCAAAAATAAAAAGTTTAAGGGGGATCTCTTTGGCTTTTTCTTCTATGTCGTATTTTCTTTTTCGCTGAACTGTTTCTTGAAAAGGTAAAAGTTCTTTTGTCTGGGGATTAAATCCTATTGCTTCTCCCTCAAAGATTACCTCATCTGCTGTTATTTGTTTTTTTACTCCCTCTACAAGATCTGGATACATATAAGTCACATCCTCCAAATTTCGTGAATACAATTTCACCTCTAGGTTATGAGTTATAAGTTTTGAGTTTTGAGATCGTTTGCAGTGTACCTGTAAACGGAATCCATCATATTTATTTTCAATCGCACATTTTCCAATCTGCTTAACAATTTCTTCACCAGAAGATAACCTCTCAGCTCGCATCATAATAATTGGTGTAAAAACTTTTGGCTCAATTGATTTAATTCCTTTGATTCCTTTTTCTTTTAAAATTCGCCCAATATATCCCAAGTCAGGTCTCACATGATATGCATTCTCAATCTGTGGTCGTAAACTTTTATCCCCGACAATTGCCCATGACAAAGAATCTAAGACAGTCATATCAGAAAATCCTAACCTCATAATCCCCTGAGGAATACGGACTAAATAACGACAAGATAATGCATCAAGCTGTCTGATTAAAGTCGTTAATATGCTCGTTTTTACATCATTTGAACCATCTCCACTAGAGGTTGCTAAGCGATATAACTCTTGATAAACTTCTAAAACTTCTAGATCTTTTTCTTCAAAACTTGCATACTGTTTTTTAAACTGTTCCACCGTTTTCCCAAGATCACCTAATTTTTTATACTCTTTATCAAAATAGCCCCGCTCTAGATTTAAAGCTAAAATAATTGATTTAATAATAGTCCGCTCAGCCATGCCAAATTCTGTTTTTTCAAAAAGTGGTAAAACTCGACCTTGCAGTAAATAAGTAGTTTTTTCAATTTCCTCAGGAGTTAATTTTTTAAAAAGCTCCGCCAGTAAATTTGTAATTTCTAATCTTGAAGAAGTCTGCTCTATTTTTTCATAATATAAAGCCAGTTGTGAAAATTTCATAGTTATATTTTATATAATATATCAAAAATAAAAGATTAAAAAGCAAAATGACATATTAAAATTAAAAAAGATAAAAACATTTTGCATTTTAATTTGTAATTTTAATATTTTATATTTAATATTTAATATTGTATTATTATGCAGCCTAAATATCTCGATGAATCCTTCGAATTAATTTGTAAAAAATTACTCGAAGTTTTTATTAAAAAACATAAAGATTATGGAAAAGGTAATATCCTTGATACTGGAGAACTCGGAATACTATTTCGAGTCAGTGACAAAATTAACCGCTTAAAACATTTACTCAACAATGGAAAAACAAAACCAATTAATGAAACCATTGATGATAATTGGGAAGATATCGCCGTCTACGGAATAATTGCCATCCTCTACCGCAAAGGCTGGTTCAAAAAACTAAATTTAAAAAAATAACTCTCTTAATATTTACTTAGTATTCATCAAATATATATTGTCCTAGCAGTCTATAATTACCATTTTATGGACTATAGTCCATAGACAAAAGCAATAAGATATGTTAAATGTTAGATGTTAAATGTCAAAGCTATATGTTAGATGTCAAATCTAATACAAGATACCGAGCTTATCAATTTTCTTTATTAATAATAAAATTAGTAAAAAAATTCTCTGAAAAAAATAATAACATTATTAGTTTTTACATGTGGATTTAACATTTAACATTTGAGTTTTAACATATAGTTATGTTAGCCAAAGTTAATTCTGGGACAACAATTGGTCTTGACGGTGTTTTAATTGAAATTGAAGTCGATGTCGCTGGGAAAGGTTTTCCTAGCTTTACTATTGTTGGCCTCCCTGACAAAGCCATTGATGAAGCAAAAGATAGAGTTAAAACTGCTATTTGTAACGCGGGCTATGAAATGCCTGATTCAAGATTGACTGTTAATATGGCTCCCGCTGACATTCCTAAAGTTGGCTCAAGTTTTGATTTACCAATTGCCATTGGTATTCTTGCCGCTCAAGGATTTATTGAAAAAGAAGATTTAAAAAATAATCTTTTTATTGGCGAACTCTCCCTTGAAGGAAAATTAAGAAAAGTTCCAGGCACTATCTCAATTACTCTTCTTGCTAAAAAGAAAAAAATTAAAAGTATTTTTTTACCACTTGAAAATGCTCAAGAAGCCTCTCTTACTGAAGGAATAAATATTTTTCCAATTTATAGTCTAACCGATCTTATTCTTCACCTTAACAAAAAAATAATTATTAAACCCCAGCCACCAATTTCTCTAAAAAACCTTACTGATAATTTTCCAGTTGAATTTGACTTCGCAGAAATCAAAGGCCAGGAACAAGCTAAACGCGCCCTTGAAATCGCCGCCGCTGGCATGCACAACCTCCACCTTAAAGGAGTACCCGGCGCTGGAAAAACTTTACTTTGTCGAGCTTTTCCCTCTATCTTACCTTCCATGGAAAAAGACGAAATTCTTGAAGTTACTAAAATTTATTCTATCTTAGGTTTGATTGAAAAAGGATTTATTATCAATCGCCCTTTTCGTTCTCCTCATCACACCACTTCCCGAATTGGATTAATTGGCGGTGGAACAAATCCATCTCCCGGTGAAATTTCATTAAGTCATCGGGGTGTATTATTTCTAGATGAATTTCCTGAATTCCCAAGATCAGTCCTTGAGTCGCTTCGCCAACCACTAGAGGATGGTAAAGTCACAATTTCCCGAGCATCAGGAAGCGTAACTTTTCCAGCCCGCTTTTTACTTCTGGCCGCATCCAATCCCTGCCCCTGCGGATACCTTGGTCATCCAAAAAAACCTTGCCACTGTTTACCTGGTTCAATAATTAAATATCGAAAAAGAATGTCTGGCCCATTACTTGACCGTATTGATTTACATGTCGATGTCCCCCCAGTTGAAGAAGAAAAATTAACTTCTAAAGTTAATGCTGAATCTAGTGAAGCAATAAGAAAAAGAGTGATTCAAGCAAGACAAATTCAACAAAAAAGATTTATTAATACAAAAATAAAAACTAATGGAGAAATGTCAACTCGAGACATTCATAAATTTTGTATATTAACAAACGAAGCAACTAATCTTTTAAAACAAGCCATTTCCAAATTGTCTCTTTCTGCCCGTAGCTATTTTAAAATTATTAAAATTTCACAAACAATTGCCGACTTAAATAATAGTAAAAAAATTGAGGTCCATTATGTATCAGAAGCATTGCAATATAGGGTGAAGGAGGAGTAAAACTATCTTAAATGTTATATGTTAAAACTCAAATCCACATGTCAAATCCGGTTATTTAAATACCTAGATTTACAGATTTAAGATGTGGTTCTAACATTTGACATTTAACATTTGACATCTATAATGATGGTGAACAGTTATTAATAATTTTATTTTAATATTATGAAAGCTCCAAAAGAAGAAGTCCAAACTCCAAAACAGCAAGCTGTTAATCTAGCAATTGAACAAATTCAAAAACAATTCGGTCGAGGTGCAATTATGAAACTTGGCGCCGGGCCAGTCGCCGCAATTGACGTCATTAAAACCGGTATTCTTCCCCTTGATGTTGCCCTTGGAGTTGGCGGGATTCCTAAAGGACGAATTATTGAAATTTTTGGTCCGGAATCCTCAGGAAAAACAACCCTTTCACTTTCACTAATTGCCGAGGTCCAAAAAAAAGGTGGTATCGCCGCTTTTATTGATGCTGAACATGCTATGGATCCAGCCTGGGCAAAAATAATTGGCGTTAATCTTGATAATCTCTTAATCTCCCAACCAGACACCGGTGAACAAGCCTTAGAAATTGCTGAAGCATTAATTAGGTCTGGTGGTGTTGATTTAGTTATTGTCGATTCAGTTGCCGCACTTGTTCCAAGATCAGAAATTGAAGGTGAAATGGGCGATTCTCAAATGGGAGTTCAAGCTCGTCTTATGTCTCAAGCACTTAGAAAATTAACCGGTGTTATTTCAAAATCAAAAACAACTATTGTTTTTACAAATCAAATTCGTTTAAAAATCGGTATTATGTTTGGAAATCCAGAAACAACTCCTGGTGGTATGGCTCTCAAATTTTATGCCTCTGTCCGAATGGATGTTCGTAAAATTGAAACACTGAAAAAAAATAATATGGTCTACGGCTCACGTCACAGAGTAAAAATTGTTAAAAACAAAGTTGCTCCCCCATTTAAAGAAGCCGAGATTGTTATTACGGCCGCTGGAGTTGACCGCCTAGAAGGATTAATTGATGCTTCCGTCTTAGCTGGAGTCTTAACTAAAAGTGGCGCCTTTATCAAATTCAACGATAAATTACTTGGTCAAGGTAAAGAACAAGTAAAAGAAATGTTAACTGGTGATGAAAAACTTAAGCACACAATCCTAAAAGCAGTTGAAGAAAAACTACTTGGAAAGAAATAAATAGATCTCAAATATTAGATGTTAAATGTTAAAACCATATCTTATCCTTCGACTTAGTTCAGGATAACCCTGAGTGCAAGCGAATGGGTTAAATCTATAAATTTAGATAATTAGATTTAGCATGTGGATTTGAGTTTTGTCCTGCCCATCGAAGCCCTTGGGCGAAGTTGGGAGATTTAACATTTGATATAACTTATGTCTAACGAAGAATTTAATAAGGCTCTTAACTTCGCTTACTTTTATTTAAAATTCCGTCCTCGTACTCAAAAAGAAATAGTTAAATATCTTGAAAAAAAATCTCAAAAATATCACTTTTCCCCCATAATAATTAAAAAGGTTACTCAACATCTAATAGAAGTGAATCTCATCAATGATTCAGAATTTATTTCTTTATTTATCCAACAAAGAAACTCATTTAAACCAAAAAGTAAATTCATTCTTTCTCAAGAATTAATACGATTTGGTGTTAGTAAAGAATTAATTGATCAATATTTTAGTGAACACGAAACTGACGAATTTCAATTAGCAAAAAAGGCTTTAACAAATAGAAAAATTATTCTAAGTCAAATTAATACAAAAAAAGGCTATCAAAAAGCTTTTAATTTTTTACTCCGCCGTGGATTTTCTTTTGAAATAGTCAAAAAAACAATTGCAGAATTAATTGATAAAGAGTAAAATATAGGCTGTTATTAATTGTCTTTAAGAAAATAGATATTATTTTAAATAAATTTGTTCTTATGAATTACCCTGATAATAAATACTATTCTTCTTGAAGCTATATATTCTATCTATGTTAGATTTTTTTAAAAAGTTATTCACTTCATCCAAAGCCCATGAAGCTGAAGTTACAAAAACAAAACAACAGGCTAAAGAAATCATTCTTGAAGCAAGTAGTAAAGCTTTAGAAATTAAGCAAGAAGCAGAGCGCGAATCTCGAAAAATTATCAACGAAAGTCTAGAAGCTGAAAAAAGACTGGCTCGAGCTAACCAACAATTACAAGATAAAGAATCAGATCTTACAAGACAAAGAAATTTAATTGAAAAGGAAAAAGAAATAGTAGAAAAAACAAAAAAAGAATGGGAAGAAAAAAGAGAAATGATACTCCAAAAATTAGAAAAAATCTCTCAATTAACAAAAGAACAAGCTAAAAATTTGCTTCTCCAAGGTTGGGAAGAAAAATTAAAAGGAGAAATTGCTAATCGAATTAAAGACGCTGATGAAGAAATAAAAAATAAAGTAGATGAAAAAGCCAAGGAAATACTTGTCGATGCAATGCGTTATGGAGCTACTGATTATGTCGCTGAATTTACTCTCTCCGTCATTAATATTCCTAGTGAAGATTACAAGGGTCGAATCATTGGCAAAGATGGACGCAATGTTCGAGCTTTTGAATTGGCCACTGGGGTTGATGTCGATCTTGAAGAACAAGGAGTAATCCGTATTTCTTCTTTCGATGCTGTCCGCCGAGAAATTGCCAAAATTTCTATGGATCGCTTAATTAAAGATGGTCGCATCCAACCTATTAGAATTGAAGAAATTGTCCACAAAACTCGCCAAGAAATTGAAAAAATTATTTTTAAAGCCGGTGAAGAACTAACTCATAAAGTTGGGATGTTTAATCTACCCACAGAAATTATTAATCTCCTTGGAAGATTTAAATATCGCTATTCTTACGGACAAAATATGATTCTACATACACTTGAAGA
>CAYZAZ010000007.1:22635-26536 GCA_964476545.1 uncultured Gammaproteobacteria bacterium | reverse complement strand
AGAATTTTTGAATCTAACATAATGATACCTTCATACTTCACCTGACCCGAGCTTTTTTTATACAAACTTTCAAAAAGTTCAATTGACTTCACTAAATCAGGAGATAAATTACTATCTCTAATTTGAAATTGAGAAACCCCTTTATGATAAGTCAAAATCTCTTTTGGCGCTGGCGGATGCACCGCTATTTTGGCATCTAAGGAATAAATATCACTTGATTCTTCTATCCGAATTTTTCCATCTTTGACCTTAAAGAAAGCATAAGCCGTAAGAAATCCTCCAGTGGCTCGTTCTTCTTTTTCATTTTGAAATAAAATCAAATACATTTTTTCCTTATCTTTTCCTAGAATGTTTGGAATATTTTTCAAAAGAGGTTTGGCATCGACAAACAAAGTAGCCAAACCCATAAACTGCTCTTTAACATTAATAATTTTCGCCCTCACTTCTGTTTTCCCAAACTTTTCCGGATATCTTTTAGGATCAATTTTATTAATACGTTCTTCAGCATTTTTTATATTATTGGATATTTTATCGAGATTTCCTAAAACTTTATCCAGTGTTAAAACAGCTGTTTGCAATCTTTCCTCAGCTGAGCGATCGACAAATGAAGTTTGACCTTTTTTAAACCCAATTAAATCTGCATAAGGAGTAATTGCCTCAAGCGCATCTTTCCCAGCTTGCACCATGTAACTTCCTGCCTCCACCCCGTTTTTAAAGTCAGCAATATAGGGAATAAACTTTGCCCAATAAACAGCTGACGAAGCTTTTTCAAAATCTTTGTACTCTTTTTCTAAATTAACCACCTTTTGATTAACTAAATCAATATTATTTTTCTTAAATATATCTTTCATTTCTTTGGCTGATGCCATTAAAATTATTCCCTTGGCTTTGATATTTACAAAAGGAAGATAAAAAAGTAAGTAACCAGCTACCGACAAGGCAATAAAAAAAACAACCAAAAAAAATAATACTTTTTTCATATTTAAAAATTAATGATTAATAATTTAAATTGCTCCTCGACCAGATATCATTACCAGAGGAGTCTTGAGAATTATTTTTAGATCCTCAATTAATGATATCTTATCAACATATTTGGCGTCAATAGCAATTCGTTTGTCAAAATTAATTTCCGATCGGCCCGTCACCTGCCATAAGCCAGTAATTCCCGGCTTAATGGAAAGCACTCGGTCCACTAGTTTCTGAGTATGAGGATATTTTTTTTGTTGATTCTCTAATTCATCGGGATAATAAGCCCTTGGCCCAACCAAACTCATATCGCCCATTAAAACATTAATTAGCTGGGGAATTTCATCAAAAGAATGCTTGCGAATAAATCTACCCACCGAAGTAATTCTTGGATCTTTTTTTAACTTATAGCTTCCTTTTTTATATTCTTCATAAAGTGATTTAAAACGAGGATCAGTACGCAAAAGATGGTGAGCATTAATTACCATTGAACGAAATTTAAGCATTTTAAAACTTCCTCCACCATAACCCACTCTCTCAGGTACATCAGCCAAAACTGGTCCTGGCGAATTTAATTTAATGGCAATTGCTGTTGGAATAATAATTGGTAGAAATAAAATTAAAAGCAAAAATGACCCAACAATATCAATTAATCTTTTAAAATATCGACTATAAAATTTCATATAAGTTTTTCATTCTCCGTCCCTTCGAAGCTTTCAACCATTTTTTTAATCTTTGAAACTGAAGATTTTTTAGCAATTAAAATCACGTCGTTGGTATTAACAATAATATGCTCATCTAAATCAATCCCTACCACAAGCTTTTTATCATCATAATTATAAATAAGACTATCGCGCACGTGTTCCAAATAAACTTTTCCTCGAATAACATTTTCATACGGATGACTTTCCAATGCTTCTTTCAAAGCCTCCCAGGCGCCAATATCACTCCAACCAATATCTTCCATAATTACTGTCGCATGTTTTTTATCCAAATTTTCTAAAATAGCATTATCAAAATTAATACTCTCAATATTACCGTAATTTTTTTTAAGAAAATCTAAATAATCATCTTTTCCATAATGAGCAATCATTTTTTCAGTATTTTCATAAATATTCGGTGCTAATTGTTTAAAAGCTTGAGTAATGAATTCCGGAGTTGTCACAAAATAACCCAAATTCCAAGCATAATTTCCTGAATCAAAAAATTCCTTAGCCGTTTTTTCATCTGGTCGATATTTACAACCCTCAAACTCATTAAAAGTTACACCATTTAATTTAGTTTTTTCTTTACCAATATGAATATAGCCAAGGTTAGTACTAGCATATCTTGGTTTATGAGTAATAAAAACAATTCCTTGAGGATTTTTTTCTATATGTTTACCCGCCGCTTTTAATATTTTTTTAAAAAGTGCCACTTGCTTCACTAAATGATCACTCCATAAAATTGCTACTGGTTCAGTAGGAGCAATTTTTTCCAAAATGGCCATCGAGAGAGCAATTGCAGGAGCAACATCTTTTTTTTGTGGTTCGAAAAAGAAATTTTCTTTTGGAATAAAACCCAGCTGTTCTTGAACTAATTCCTTATAAGAAATATTAGTCGAAATATAAATATCTTTAGGCTTAAACTCCGGCATCAAACGTTCTACTGCATGTTGCAATGTAGACTTATCACCAATAATTTTTTCAAATTGCTTCGGTGACTTTTTTCTGGAAAGGGGCCAAAGCCTTGTCCCGGTCCCTCCAGCAAAAATTACTGCCTTCATATTTCGTCAATGTTAAATGTTAAATGTTAAAACTCAAAACTCAATTTTGAACTTTTTTTTAAATTCTACTAAACTAAACTTCTCTGCGTTTATCTTACCGTATGACACTGTACTACTTTTCAAATTGTAAGATATTTTCTTAAATCTTTCAAGCGCGTCTCGAAGACTTTCTCTTGTTTGATTTTTAAAAAATAAGCCTGTTTTTCCCTCAATTATAGTCTCAGTCGCTCCTCCTTTGGTATAGGCAATCACTGGACAACCAAAAAACTGGGCTTCAAGCACAACTAAACCAAAGTCTTCCTCTTGGGGCATAATTAATGCCTGCGCCTGTGAATATATCTGGGCCAATTCCATATCCGATATGTTAGAAATAAACTGAATATTGTTCCCGGCTAATTTTTTTAATTTTTTTTCCTCCGTCCCTTCCCCCACAATAATTAAATTATCTTGTAACTGATTAAAAGTCTCTATTACTAAATCCACCTTCTTATACTTTTCCAACCTCGAAACCACTAAGAAATAACTTGAATTTTGGGTTTTGTTATTTAACATTGATTTGACATTTTTCCAGTATTGCATGTCCATTCCTGGATATATCACTTCACTCTTTCTCCCATAATATTTAAGACAGCGATCGGCCACTGTTTGGGAAATCGAAATTACCTTATCCGGTCGCTGGGCCACAATCCTATCCCATCTTTTTAGTCCTTTCCTCAATAGCCAATAACCAATAACCATTAACCAATAACCATTACTCACATATTCTTTCTCATGACTCCACAAAAATCTCGTCGGTGTCAAAAGATAACAAATATGTTTGATCTTGGGCGAAGTTATCACTGCTTTGGCAAATGAAGAAGTAACCGAAATCACTAAGTCATACTCACTAAAATTAAAACTCTCAAAAGCAAAAGGATAAAAAATTAAAGAAAAAATTCTGCTTTCTCGAATAAATTTTGGTAAATTCTGAATGAACGAAGTTTTTATTTTCAAATCTTTAGCCCATGGCGCTTTTTTAGAATCATAATAAGAAGTATAAAAAATCGCTTGAGGATACATTTTATGCAATTCTAATAAAACCCGCTCCACTCCTCCCCACTTATCAATCCAGTCATAAACAATGGCGATTTTTTTGAATAATATTATAACAATTTAATTTTTAAAAAATTT
>CAYZAZ010000007.1:10110-22625 GCA_964476545.1 uncultured Gammaproteobacteria bacterium | reverse complement strand
CGCCAGCGTATCAAGACAGCAGTATTCAAGCAAATTCTGCATGATTTTATCCTTTTTCTCAACATTTTTTCCCTCAAGTACCGTTTCACTCCACGTCCTTGAAGCCGTATTTCCCTCCTGGATATCTAATTTTTCATAAGATAATTCTTTGATTAAAACCGGCAAAACTTTTTTAATTGAAGCACTTCCAAAAAAATCCTTATCCACAAACCAACCACTTGAAAAAGGTGTTATTAGATCGACAATTCTACCATTTAACTCTTTCATAAATTGCGCATACTGCGGAAACATTTCTCCCATCTCTTTATTTCTTGTTTTTTCAAATGACTCATACCAGACAAAAACCGTCCCAATATCTCCAATATCTTTTTTCAGTTGGACAAGTAAAGACAAACTAGGATTAGAATTCTCTCTATGTAAAAATTCCATATGTGTCAAAGTTCCTTGCTCATCGATTTTATGAATTGAATATTGAAAAGGCACTTGCTGACGGGGACTAAGACCATCAAAAGGGGGAATCAAACTCGCAAATGTTTCGTAATCCAGAAAATATAATGGATAAGTAACTTGGGAAATAAATTCTTTGATTTTTTCTTTATTCACAGTCTGTTTATTTTCTTTTGTTGCTTGGACTTGAATTTTTTGCCGAGGATGTAACTTAATTGAATCGGGTATATCTTTAATTAAACTAATTCCCAAATCCTCCAGCTTTCCGACCAACTTTGCATTAAGCCGGGTAAGTTTAAAAATATTGTGGGAGTTTTTTTGAGGATAAAGAATATAATAAATCTCCAGCCATTCTTTAAAAGCATCCAAACCAGTATGGCGCGGGGAAAAATCAGGAGGATTTTTTTGAGAAGCTACTTTTTGTGCTTCTTGAATTAAGGCTTTTGTCTTCGCCATCACTTTTTGTACTTTTTTTGTAATCTCTGTCTGAACTGTTAATTCCTTAATATTAATTTCCCCTTTTCTTTTATATTTATTATTCACATGAATAACAAATTGTTTACGAATTTTTAAACCATTATTTTCCAAAACAATTGTCTGAAAAGCCAAATCCAAAATATGCTCTTCTTTTACTTCACTACTGGATTTAATTTCATAAAGGTCAAATTCCTTTTTTGAAACTTTTTTAAGCACGTCAAATATACAAGTCGAATTCTCCGCTTCCAGCCTTCCCTGGAATATTACCTCAGTCCCATTTCTAATTGCTTCTTTAGTCCGACTGGGCATCGTAATATAAGTATTATTCTTAAAACTAAAGCCAATTTTCACGGCCTTAGGGAAAAGTTGATCGGCATATTCTTCAAATAAATGACCATCATCAAAAATTGCTTGCAAACCCTCATCAATTGGCGGTAATTTTTTTCGGTCATGTTTTTTTAACCAAAGCCAACCGGGATGACGAAGAAAAAGCATAAAATCTGATTTAGAAAGTAACATAGAACCTCATTGTAGCAAAAAATTCTCTGTCCACGAAGTTATTTCCCCACTCAAAAATAATATTTATCACAGCTCAATCAAAAAAATCTCTTTTTTTATCTTTCATCTCACCCAACTCCAAGAATTCATTTATTACGATGTTTTAATGCATTAAAACATTAAAATAATATAACCTATCAGGTTGTTTAGCCAGTCCGGTCAATCTTTTGGGAATCTTCACAATAACCTGACCAATTGCTAAATGATATAATGTAAAAATGCTTACGGCTCTTATTTACACCTTTAGCTATACTTTTGGAATTATTCTTGATAAGGTCAATCTAAATTTCAAGAATATGAACGGAAGAAATTTTACCTCAATAATTTTTTTAGCCCTTGCAATATTAAATATTCCCCTACTTTTATTTTTCAAAATATCACCCGAGGCACTCTCGTTCTTTCCCCTACTTGTCTTAGGATTAATGATAATTGGGTCAACTCTTAGTAATGTACTCATCTATACCGGACTAAGAAATAAAGATTTAAGTCATCTTGAACCAATTCGAAATTCTCAATCAATTATTAGTATTTTACTTGCCTTTTTAATCTTCC
This sequence comes from uncultured Gammaproteobacteria bacterium, assembly GCA_964476545.1. Taxonomy (GTDB): domain Bacteria; phylum Patescibacteriota; class Microgenomatia; order UBA1406; family GWC2-37-13; genus CAYZAZ01. The sequence goes on along the minus strand of CAYZAZ010000007.1, from coordinate 20,591 downwards.
CCGAAGAAAGAAATATTTTTGTTTTGCTAATTGGATTAATTACTACTCTTGCCCTCATTTTCGCCAATCTTCACCGTCATGAAAATAAGAAAATTTCAATTATCTTTGATAAATTCATGTGGTATGTGCTTTTATCAATGATTATTTCTTCATTTATTAATATTTCTTATAAATACTTGCTTAATTATTACTCCAGTATCTCTCTATATGGTATCCGCGCAATCGGAATCTTCGTATTAATGTTTTTACTTTATAGACCAAGTGTAAAGAATATATCAAGTAAACAATGGTCTCTGTTTTTTCTCTCGGCTCTCTTTTATACCCTCAGTGCCATTCTTAAATTTACCTCTATCAAAGACTTAGGAGTAAGTATTACTGTCCTAATATTTAATCTCTCTCCCGCCATCATCTATTTATTTTCTAAATTTTTATTAAAAGAAAAAATATCGAAGAAGAAAGTACTCGCCAGCACAATAATTATTGGCTGTATTCTCTTTCTTACATTTGTAATCAAAGGCTGAAATAAACTTAATTAACAACCAAGACGAAAAAACGCATTTGACAAAATAAAATGATATAATATAAATACAAATTCCCGTAAGGGACGACCCGCTGGAAACAGCGGGGTTATTTTTTTAAAAGAAATTTAATAAAATCCTTTTTAAGATAATTTAATTCACTCGGACTAATTTTCCCTTGCTTATATAACAATCTTTTTACATCAAATAAACGCAACTGAGACATGAGAACAGAAACTCTAACTCCCTTAATTATTATTGGCCGATAGAATGGAGAATCTTTTAATTTAGAACTTGTGGGAATTCCAAAAAAAATTCTACTATTAAATTTTTTAAAAATTATAACCGGTCTTAAAAATTTATTACCCTTTCCACATTCCTCATGACCGACATTTTCTCCAAGGTGGCACCACCATACGTCTCCCTCTTGAAATTTCGGATATTTAGAAAGACTATCTAGGTGAGGTTTAATTTTAAACCATCCATCAAAGTGTTTAATATAACCTAACATACTTATTATTTTACTCCAAAAGATTTACAAATAAAATGCTTAAGATGAAAAAATACACGATAAAAGTCGCTGATAAATCCCCAACGTTTCCCTGGTCATTTTTTCAAAAGAATATTTTTCCATTAACTTTGAATAATTAAATTTAACGGGGCGATTTACAAAGGCATTTATTTTATCCACCATATCCTCAATCTTTTTTGGGTTAAAAGAAATATACTCATCCCCCAACAACTCATTAAACACTTCAATATTTGAACCAATTATCGGAAGATTAAAATAAACTGATTCAATAATAGGTAAGCCAAATCCTTCAGAAAAAGAAGGGTGAATCAAAGCACTGGCATTTTTATAATAAAAAATTAAATCGTTTAAACTCGCCTGCGTGTCAACAATAATTTTTTTATCTTGCTTTAATGAATTAATACATCGAAGTATGCGCTGAGTGAAGAAATCCTTTGGCCCAATCAATACTAATTTATAATTTCCCGTCACGTTAGAAAAAGCTTTAATCAAATTTTCCACATTTTTGTGCGGATAAAAATTACCCACATAGATAAAAAATGGCTTAAGGACATTTACGGGAATTCGACTATTGACTCCAGTCTGAGAACTAATTAGTTGGTAATTAATCCCCTCATAAATAGGATAAACTTTCTGCTCGTATTTTGTTCCATAGTATTGCACTATCTGCTTTTTCACCGTCATTGTCGGCGTAATAATTGCCTGGGAATTGCGCACTTGAGCAAATAAAATTCGCTTAAAAACAAAGTGTTTTAAACTATAAATAAAGGAATTGCGAGTTGATGATTTGCCCGTTTTAAAAAGTAAAGGAGTTAAGTCGTGAATTGTTGTTATAAAAGGTCTTTTATAAAAAATTGGATAACTAAAATAAGTAAAATGCATTAAATCTAAATTATCTTCATTAAGCGTTTTCAAAAAGCCAATCTGTTCCGAAAAACTATGCCATAGATAATTTGCTCGCTTTTTTACAAAATTATCACTTTTAAAGCTTACCTTATCGAAATCCTGATCCATTAAATATAAATAAAAAACTGTATCTTTTATATTTTGTTTCTCCAAATAAAAAATCAAGTTCTTTATATAAACTCCAACTCCGGTTTGTGAATATAACCGCCCATCAATGCCAATTTTTTTCATGCAATTATTTCTTTTAAATTAATAAGACCATGCACTAAGCTATTAATCAAAAAATTATTTTTCTTTGCATAATGTTTATCATAAAAAATTTTCATCGCTTCATAAAAATGCTTTTTTATTTCTCTTGCCACTTTACTTTCGTTTTTCAAACCACTTTGATACTTAAGATGAGTTACGATAAATTTCGGATAATAAATGATTTTATATCCCAGCTCTTTAATTCTATAGGCCAAATCTAAGTCCTCCCCATACATAAAAAAATCTTCATCAAAACCCTGTACTTGATTAAAAATATCTTTCCTAATCATGAAAAAAGCTCCACTAGGCGAATCAATTTCGTGAATTTCATTTAAATTATTATGTAAAAGATGATAGCCACCAAAAACTTTTTTAAAAAAAGAAAATTTGGCTAAAAATCTTTCTAAACCAGTAAAATAAGTAAACGAACGCCACAAAGTTGGAAACCCCCGGTGTGACGCTGGATCAATACCATTTTTCTGAAGATTGACCATCACCGTCAACGCCCCGACTTTTGCATTTTTTTCAAAGTAAGCCACCAATTCTTGAAAATCAATTTTTTCAACCACTACGTCTGAATTTATAAATAAAATATATTTCCCTTGTGCCACTTTGACGCCTTGGTTATTTGCTCTTGCGAATCCAGTGTTTGTTTTATTTTCAATTAATTTGAATGAAATATTTGATTTTTGATATGTATTTTTGATATTTGATATTTGATATTTGATATTTTGAATACTATTATCACTAGAAGCATTATCAATAATAATTATTTCATAATTAATACGATTATCTAATGACTTAACAATCGAATTTAGGCAGTCTAAAGTAATCTGAGCAGTATTATAAGAAACAATGATTATTGAAAGATCAACCATGTCTTCATTATATCAAGAAGTTGTAAAATTAACGCTTTGGAGATTGCTTTGCTCGACGTGCCTTACCTCCGGTCCCGACCTTTCTTCTTTCACGAGCACGAGCATCAACTGTGAGTAAACCCGCTTTTTTTAAAATTGGTCTGTAAGCTTCTTTATCTACTTTTTCCAAAGCTCTTGAAACACCAAGCATCACCGCTGTCAACTGTCCAATCATTCCACCACCTTTAATTAATATTGACGTTGCAAAACGATCTTCAGATTTTGTTAACTTAAAAGGAGTTAAATATTGAATTTTATCAGATACTGTGGTAAAAAATTTCTCAACTGGTCGATGATTGACTAAAATTTCTCCCGCTTTGATTTTTTCTGTCCCAATCATGGCAAATTTTTCTTTATTCACAAGATATAACCTCACCCGAGCCACAGCTAATTTCCGACGACCCACTGCTTCAAAATATTTGACACTTTTTACTTTTTTAACCATATTAACTTTTGTCCACCAGTTGGCGGATTAACTTTTGACCTTAAACTTATCTGTGTAACTGTGTTTATCACTTGGAAAAACAAATAATCTTGCCATTCTCTTATCTCGATGTTTATTTTTAGGCAACATTCCAGATACTGCATGAGTAATAATTTCTTGAGGTCTTGTCTGAAATAGTTTCTGAATCGAAACAGTTCTCAATCCACTTGGATAACCTGAATAATTAGTATAAATTTTTGTTTCCATTTTCTTTCCAGATAATTTGACACCAGAGGCATTAATAACAACCACATTGTCTCCACTGTCTAAATAAGAAACATAATTCACTTTATTTTTCCCTGTCAAATGATTAACCACATCCCGAATCACTCTTCCTAAAATTTTTCCTTTGACATCAACTAAATACCAATCTCTCTTAATTGATTTTTCTGATATTGATTTTGTTTGTTTTGTAAAATCTGTCATATTATTTTTTTACAGCAACTTTTTTGTCTTCCAACACTTTTGTATCTTTTACTGGCTCAACGTCTTTGACTACTTCTTTTGCCTTACCTACCTTGGAGGCTTTCACTTCTTGAGTTTTTTTAGTTCTGACAATTGGCAAAGTCCATTCTAATCGATTCATCATTGTTCCGTCATTTGCCCTTTCAAAAAGTTTAATAATTCTCACATATCCACCAACTTTATCTTTACTTATTTGCTTTGCTTGTTCAAAAAATTCATTAACCACTTTTAAATCGCCTAAATGTCTTAAAAGAACATTTTTATTGGCTTCATTTCTCACTTTTGCTTTACCAACTAATTTATCAAACCAACTTTTTAAGACTTTCACTCTTTTTTCACTCGAAGTAATTTTACCATTCAAAATAAAATTAGTAGTTAATTGTCTCAAAAGCATATTTTGAGCATCTTTACCATGTTTGAAATGAATTTTCTTATAACCGTGCCTCATGTTTTTATTTTATATTTCTAATTGAATTCCTAATTTTTTCAATTCCTCTTCAATTAATTCAATAGATTTTTTACCTAATCCTTTAAGTCCGACTAATTTATCTTTACCAACCTTCATTAAATCCGCGACTGTCTCAATATTTTCACGAAGTAATGCATTAACTACTCGTGATGGCAAATTAAGTTCATCAATAATTAAATCTGAAAATTTTTTATTAATCTCTTCTTTCTTTTTTATTTCTAAATTTTCTATTTCTTCCTTTGTGGATTTTGTATCTTGGCCAGAAAGAATTCTTTCAAAATGAGAAGCCAATATTTCTGCTGATTTTTTCAAAGCAGCTTCTGGTTTAATTGTACTATCTGTCCAAATTTCAAGAATTAATCTGTCGAAATTTGTTTTTCGTCCAACTCGAGCTTCCTCTACCTTAAAATTGACTTTTTTTACTGGTGAAAATGCAGAATCAACAGGAATATATCCAAATTCCACATTTTGTTGTTCTTCGGCTGAAACATAACCAATCCCTGTTTCCACAGTCATTTCAATTTCTAGTTTTCCCTTATCGTCTGTGATTTCAGCAATATACACATCATCATTAGCCACTTTAATTTCTCCTTCAATGTCTTTTGAATAAATTTTACCAGTCCCTTTTTTAGAAAGAGTAATTTTATACTTACCGTCTTCAGGAAGTTGAAATCTAAGTTGTTTTAAATTCAAAATCATCTCCAGCGCCGATTCTTTAATCCCTTTAATTGTGGCAAACATATGTGAAGCACCATTAATTTTGACTGAAGTAATTGCTGTTCCTCTTAAAGAAGAAAGCAAAGTTCTGCGCAAACTATTTCCAAGACTTTGTCCAAAACTTGGAGTTAATGGTTCAATAATAAATTGGCCAAAATTGGCAGTTGCATTTTCATTTTTAGTGAAAAAAATTGGTTTAATCATAAAAATAATTCGCCCCAATGGGGACTAATTTATAAAAAAAATTATCTTGAAAAATATTCAATAATTAATCGTAAACTAACTTGTTTTTCAATTAACTCACTTGTTGGTTCTCCTGTTACCTTGCCCAAAACGGCTTTTCTTTCTAACCAACTTGGAAGAAGTAAATCTTCAACTTTTGCCGGTTCTTTTGCTTTTAAAATACTAATTACACTCCCTGGTCTAACTTGAACTGAAGGAATGCTAACTATTACGTCACCGATTTTTACATGTTTATGCGTTACTAACTGTCGAGCAGCAGCTCGAGTTGGCGCAAAACCTAATCGGTAGACAATATTATCTAACCTTTTTTCCAAAAATTGTGAAAGAAATAAGGCAGTGTTTCCTGTTTTTTTTACCGCTTCATAAAAATAATTCTTTAACTGTTTGGTTGAAAGACCAAAAATATATTTAAGTTTTTGTGATTCCCGAAGTTGTCGACCACGTTCTGATACTTTTCTCCTGGAACCTTTTACGCCGTGCTGTCCTGGAAGAACGCCCATTTTTTTGAGCAATGAAGCATGCGCTTTTGTTCCTGGGGTTTTTAATCCAAGATCAATTCCTTCTCTTCGTGAAATTCTATTTTTTGGTCCTGTATATCTCATAATTTTTTTTAAACTCTTCTAATTTTTGGTGGTCGAACACCATTGTGAGGAACTGGGGTTGTGTCCACAATTCGCTCAACTTCAACTGGTGATGCTTTCACTGCTCGCAAAGCGGCTTCTCTTCCTGGCCCAATTCCCTTAACAAAAACGTTTCCTTTTCTAAAGCCATGATTTAAATTTGCTTTTTTTAAGGCCGCTTCCATTGTTGTTGTGGCCGCATGAGGAGTGGACTTTCGAGTTCCGGTAAATCCATGCATTCCAGTTGAGCCCGTCACTAAGGGATTTCCTTTTTCATCAGTAATTGTAACCAAAGTGTTATTAAAAGTAGCATTAATATAAATGCGACCTGTTTCCACAATTCTCAATTTTGCTTTTTTGTCTTTCATAGTTTATTTTTTATCAGTTTGGGTTTTTGCTTGCTCCATCTTTGCCCAAACTTCCTTTTTTAATGCTCCAACTGTCTTTCTCTTTCCACGTTTTGTTCTCGCATTTGATCGAGTTCGTTGACCACGCACTGGTAATCCACGAGTATGCCTTATACCACGATACGATCCAATCTCTCTTAATCTTTTAATATTATCATTAATTTCTTCTCTCAAATCTCCTTCTACTTTATGACCCTTTTCCAAAATTACAATGATTCTTTTAAAATCATCTTCGTTTAATTGAGAAACTTTTTTATTTACTTCAATTTTCGCTTCACCCAAAATTCTTTTTGAGCTCGTCCACCCTACTCCATAAATAAGCGTTAAGGCATAATCAATTCTTTTATTGTCCGGTAAATTTACTCCAAGTATTCTAGCCATATTTTTATCCTTGTCTTTGCTTGTGCTTTGGATTAGTACAAATAATATATAACTTGCCTTTTCTTTTTACCATTCTACATTTTGCACAAATTTTTTTTATCGATGATTGTATATGCATAAATTTTACATTCGGAAAATAATTCTTCCTCGATCCAAGTCGTATTGAGTTATCTCAATTTTGACCTTATCTCCAGGAAGAATTTTGATGTAATTCTTTCTCATTTTACCAGATAAGTAACAGAGAATAATTTTTTCAGAATTAAAAATCTTAACTCTAAACAAAGTGTTCGGAAGGTTCTCGATTACTTCCCCTTCCAAATTAATTACATCACTTTTCATAAACTATATATTTTATCATATAGTTTAAGTTAAAACAATTGTTTCTTTATCTGTAATCGCAATTGTATGTTCAAAACAGGCTGTTAGACTTTTATCAGCGCTAGTTATTGACCAATCATTCCCCTTTTCATAAGCAATTTCTTCGCTCCCCATGGCATAAATTACTTCAATCGCAATAACTAATCCCTGTCTTATTTGCGTTGTTTTCTCAATTGCCCGATCAAGATAACCTGGGATAAATGGATCTTCATGCAAAGTCTTACCTACGCCGTGACCCGTCAATTGCTTTTGAATAAAATACCCATTTTTATAGATATTTGTTTCAATTGCTTTAGAAATTTGTCCTAAATAATTTCCTAACTTTGCTTGCTTGATTGCTTGATATAACGTCTCTTCTCCAACTTTTAAAAAACGATCTTTTTTTTCATCTCTTTTTCCTAAAACAAATGTTGTCGCATAGTCAGTATTCATCCCTTTATAATAAGCCCCAATATCAACCGTCAAAACATCGCCCTCTTTCAAAACTCTCTTTGAAGGTGGTGTATGTACCACCTGCTCATTAATCGGCAAACAGGTTGTCCAGGAATAACCCTTTACTCTTTTGAATCCGGGTTCCGCTCCCTCAAGTCTGATTAATCTCTCTGCTTCATCATCAATTTCTTTGGTACTCATCCCCACTTTAATTTGAGGTAAAAGTAAAGAAACTGCTTTTTTCAATTTTTCCCCTCCTTCAATCATTGCCTTTATTTCTTCTTCAGTTTTATAGTGAATCATTTTTATGAAAAATAAACTCTTCGATATACTTCTTCTAATTTATCGTGAAACTCAGTGATGGAAAAATTATTTTTTATTAAATAATCAGCAAATGCAATTGGTGGCCCTTTATTGGTTCCAACTAATTCATTAATGTCTCTTTCTTCATTAGATAAATTTGGTCGATACTTACGCTTCATTGCTCTTTCATATCTAATTGTTTTATCTGCATAAATCGCCAATAAACATATTTTTATTTTTGGTAGTTTATTTTTTAAATATACATATTCTTCCCAAGAATATAAACCATCAATCACAATGATTTGATTATCTTTCAACAACTTGTTAATTTTTTCTTTGTTTAATAAAGCTAAGGCTTCTTTACCATATTTCACTCGAATATCTTCTCTAATTTTTCGATGAATAATTTCCGTATGAGCTAATTTATGTTCATCAATATAATCATTAATTACACTTCCAAAATGAACAACTGGCAATTTTAATTCAGTTTTAAAAAAAGATGAGGCTTCTGTTTTTCCCGATCCAGAAAGCCCTACAATCGCAATGATTGATTTATTTTTTCTTGTCCAAGCATAAACTTGATTCTTAATTATCTGCCGACCTAAAGTTTTTAGAATATCTTGATTAACAACTTTTATATCTTTTGTCCCATCAATCACCACAAATTTTTTCTCCTTTTCATAAAAATCTAACACTGGTTGAGTAAATTTGTGAAAAACTTCAATTCTTTTTTTAATGGCTTTAATTGTATTATCATCTCTGTCTTCATCGTTTCGATGTGCGAGTCTCCAGAGTGATTCTTTATCTGGAATTTCCAAATAAATTACTTTATCAACATTATTTTTAAATTTTTTTGCTTGAATTATTGTTCTTGGAAATCCATCTAAAATATAACCATGCTTATATTCGTCTCTTGATAAATAATCTTCAACAATTTCAATTGTTTTTTCATCAGGAATTAACTGACCGGAATGCATCACTTCCTTCATATAACGACCCAAACTTGTTTTTTCTTTGGCAATCTCTCTAAAGATATGACCTGTCGATAAATAGGGAATTTTTAACTGTTTCGATAATAAATTTCCCTGAGTTGATTTTCCAGATCCTTGAATTCCAATTAAAACAAGTTTCATATTACTTACGTAACATATAACACGTAGCACATAACAAAAATGTTACGTGTTTCGTGCTATGTGCTATGTGACTTAGTCCAACTTCTTCGTCTCTTTATGCATTGTATGTTTCTTACATTTTTTGCAATATTTCTTTAATTTAAGCGCGGTTGTTGTATTAATTTTATTTTTTTCAACAACATAGTTTTGCCCTTTACAGACCTCGCACAATAGACCAATTAATATTCTTGCACCTTTTTTTGCCATAGGATTTTATTGTCATGCTGAACTTGTTTCAGCATCTAATTATTTTATAAGATCCCGAAACAAGTTCGGGATGACGAACGCGTCACTTTCCAAATTTATCGTAATTTTTCATTACCAACTGCGACTCAATCATTTTAAATGTTTCGAGAATAACAGAAACAACAATTAAAATTCCAGTTCCGCCAATTACCAAATTAGAAATACCAGTCATTTTTGAAACTAACACTGGTAAAATCGCAATCACTCCCAAAAAAACCGCTCCCACACTGGTAATTCGATAAACGATTTTTTCAAGATACTGCTTTGTGGCTAAACCCGGTCTAATTCCTGGAATAAACCCTCCATGTTTTTGAATTTCTTCTGAAATTTTTTGAGGCGAAAAAACAACCACCGTATAAAAGAAAGTAAATCCCATAACTAATACAAAATAGAAAAAATTATAGAAAAATCCAGAAGGATTAAAAGCGCCAACTAGAAATTTAGCAATACTGGCCAAAACATTATTTTTAGAATAAACAAAAAAATTACCTACTAATTGGGGAAATAATACAAAAGAAACAGCAAAAATAATTGGAATCACACCCGCCTGATTTAATTTTAATGGCAGAAAATTAGTTGCCCCTTGATAAACTCTATTTCCTTTAATTCTTTTAGCATAGTAAACTGGTATTTTTCTAATTGCTTCATTAATAAAGACAACTGCTCCGATCACTAAAATTGACAAAACAACAAAAACAATAAAACTAAAAATTAACTCTTGAGTGACTACCGCTACCGTTCGACCCAATATCACCGGTAACCTACCCACAATACCCACAAAAATTAAAAGTGAAATTCCATTCCCTAATCCAAACTCAGATATTAGTTCACCAAACCAAACTAATATAAATGCCCCAGCCACTAAAGTTAAAATAAACGAAAAAAACTCAATCATACTCAAATTTCCAATAATTTTTTGATTTTTAAGAAGAATGTAAATACCCACTGCCTGAACAATTGTCAAGGGTACAGTTAAAAAACGTGTATATTGATTTATTTTAAATCGGCCGTATTCTCCCTCTTTAGACAAAGCTTCAAGCTG
>CAYZAZ010000007.1:9187-10100 GCA_964476545.1 uncultured Gammaproteobacteria bacterium | reverse complement strand
TGAGGAAAAACCATGGTTAAAAGTTGCAAAATAATTGAAGCATTAATATATGGATTAAGTCCCAAAGCCATAACCGAAAAATTAATCAAAGTTCCTCCAGAAAAAATATCAAGTAGTGATAAAAATTGATTCTGAGCAAAAAGAGCTTTTAATTTAGTTAGATCAATCACGGAAACAGGTAAAAATGCAAATATTCTAAAAAAAAGAAAAAGTAAAAGGGTATAAATCGTCTTTCTTTTTAATTGTGGATCTTGAAGAAGAAGTTTTAATTTCTCGATGATCTCTTTCATATCATTCTACTTTTCCCCCAGTTTTCTCAATTAGTTTTTTTACCTCTTGAGAGACTGGTAATTTAACAATAAGTTTTTTTTCTAATTTCCCTCCACCAAGCACTTTAACACCGATTACTTTATATCTTGAATCAACAATTCCTTTTTTTATTAAAGCTTCTACATCCACCGTCTCCCCATCCTTAAAAGTTGTGTTTAATTTACCAATTCTGATTGGAAACAAACTTGGTCTTCTTGGTTTATTTCTCCCTTTTCCTCGAAGTAAGGGATATTTTTTAACCATTCTTCCCTGTCCACCTTCAAAGTGAAGTGGAATTGACTCTCGGGCTTTTTGATGTCGAGTTGTTCCACGCCCAGATTTTGAACCCCTTCCACTACCAATACCACGACCAATTCTTTTCTTTTTTTTCTCAATTATTTTTGGCAAATTAGATAAAAAATCGACCATATTATTTATTTCTATCGACTCTTGGTCGAAACTTTTGAAGTGCTCTCATAATTAAATAAGTATTTACTACTTGATTACGGGAACCAATTATTTTTCCTGAAGCATTATAAATTCCACAAAGATCAAAAATAACTCGAATCACACTTCCCACTTTCAAACCTGTCCCTTCTGGAGC
>CAYZAZ010000007.1:2213-9177 GCA_964476545.1 uncultured Gammaproteobacteria bacterium | reverse complement strand
GGTTTAAGAAAAATAAAAGCCGACTTATATTTTAATGCAATTTCATGAGGAATAGTGCTTCTTACAATTGGCACCGTAATCATACTTTTTCTTGCCCGATTAATTGCCTTTTTTATAGCAATAGGTACCTCCAAACCACGACCAATCCCAATTCCAACTTTTCCTTTCTTGTCACCAACGGCAACAAGTGCCGAAAAAGTTACGTAATTTCCTCCGGTAATTTTTTTAGACACTCTTCGAATTAACAAAATCTTCTCTTCTAATTTTTCTCCTTGCGGATTATTTTGATTTTCAAATTTATTCATTATTCATTATTAATTATTAATTAAACAATAATTCCACCTTCTCGAAGACCCTCAGCTACAGCTTTCACTCGACCTTGATAAGCAAATTCACCTCGATCAAAAATTGCCTTTTTAATATCTTTTGCTAAAAGTAATTTTGCTAATTCAACTCCCACTAATTTTGAAATTATTGTCTTGCTCTTTTTTTCCTTTGTATCAACTAATTTCTTACTAAAAATTCCCGCAATAGTTTTTCGGTTAGCATCATCAATTGCCTGAGCATAAACGAATTTATTTGAACGAAAAACTGAGACTCTTGGACGTTCAGCCGTTCCAAAAAAATTAGAACTTACTCTTAATTTTCTTCTTAATGATCTTTTAAAATTTATGTTTTTCATATTTTTAAGCGGTTGTTGTTTTAACTTTTTTACCTGGTTTAATTCTTAATTTTTCTCCTAAATACCTAATTCCTTTCCCCTTATAAGCATCTGGTTTTTTTACTTTTTTTATTTGATAGGCGATTCTTCCAACAAATTCTTTATCTACCCCTGAAATAATAATAGTATTTGTTCCTTTTAAGGCGAATTTAATACCAACAACTTTCTTAAATAAAACTGGATGTGAAAAACCAATCTTCAAAACTAAGTCTTCTCCTTGAAGTTTAGCATTAAATCCTGTGCCAACTACTTCTAATTTCTTTTCCCAGGGTTTTTCTACTCCAATAATTGCATTATTCACTAAGCTTCTAAAAAGTCCATGAATTGATTTCACAGCTTTATATTCAGCATCTCTTTTAACTAAAAGAGTATTATTTTCCTTAATAATCGTTAAATGATTTGGTAAGGTCACAGTCATTTCGCCGTCTTTTCCTTTTACCTTAACCATTTGACCATTTAATTCAATTGTCACTCCGGTCGGTATTTCGATTATTTTTTGCCCAACTTTTGACATATTTTTACCAAATATTAAATAATAGCTCTCCTCCCAATTTCGCTTTTCTTGCTTCTTGATTGGTCATTATTCCCTTGGAGGTTGAAAGAATTGAAAATCCATAGTTATTTACAATCGGCTTTAGTTTTTTATAAGAAACATACATTCTTTTTCCAGGTGTCGAAACTATTTTAATTCCAGTAATTGCTGGTGAATTATCAGGATATAAAAGTTCGACTGTCATATTCTTTATTACTTCTCCTTCAACAATATAGTCTTTTATATATGAAAGCTGTTTTAATTTTTTCAAAACATCCTCTTTATATATAGAATGAGGAGATGTAATTGATGGCTTACCACTCATATAGCCATTTTGAATTCTGATTATTATGTCTATTATTGAATTTCCCATATGATTAAGTTTTTTCAGTAACTTTTTTTGTAATTTTTCCATGACCCCTAAATGTACGAGTCAAAGAAAATTCTCCTAAACGATGACCGACCATTGTTTCAGTTACAGAAATTTCTATAAATTTCTTTCCATTATGAATCCCAATTTTATGTCCAACAAACTCTGGGGGGATTTCTGACGCTCGCGCCCAAGTCTTTAATACCTCATTAGCATTGGTCTCTTTTTGCTTAAGGACTTTTTTTAATAAATTACTATCTATGTACGGACCTTTTTTTGATGATCGACTCATAATTTTACCATGAAATTTTTCTAACTCCAGGAATTTCACCTAGTAATGCTTTTTCTCTAAAACAAATTCTACACATTCCAAATCTGCGCATATAACCTCGAGCTCGCCCGCAAAAATTACAACGATTTCTTTGGCGAACCAAAAATTTTTGCTTATGCTTAAATTTTACTTCATCAGATGTTTTTGCCATATTATTTTTTGAATGGAATTCCTAATACCTCAAATACTTTTTTTCCATTTTCGTGACTTCTTGCATTTGTCACTACCGTTACCTGCAAACCTCTAATTTTATCAACTTTATCAAAATCTATTTCGGGAAATATTGTTTGTTCTGTAAATCCTAAATTTAAATTTCCATGTTGATCAACAGATGATTGAGCAATTCCTCTAAAATCTTTTAATCGAGGAATTACTATTTTAATAACTTTTTCCAAAAAATCATACATTGATTTATTTCTTAAAGTCACTTTTACTCCAATTGGCAAACCCATTCTAATTTTAAAGGCTGAAATTGATTTTCTTGCTTTAGTAATTACTGGCTTCTGACATGCAATTAGGGTTATTTGTTCTGCAATTTTTTCCAAAACATTTTTATTTGTCACTGCTTCTCCAGCACCCACATTAATAATAATCTTAATAATTTTTGGCACCATCATGGAATTTTTTAACTTTAACTCCTCCATGAGTTTTTTCTTCACTTCTGTATTGTAATATTCTTTAAAATCCATTCTTTTGAACATAACATGTAACATGTAACATATAACATCTCTGTTATGTGCTACGTGCTATGTGTTACGTGTTACAAGCTACGCACTTATACAACACTCTTACATTTTTTACAAATTCTATTTTTTTTACCGGCTTTTTTTTCGTAACCGACTCTTGTTATTTTTTCACACTTTGGACAAACCAACATAATCTTAGAAATTGCCAATGGTCTTGGTACTTCAACTATCCCACCTTGAGGCATTTTTTCATTTTTCTTAACATGCTTTTTATAAATATTAATTCCTTGGATTAAAACTTTGTTCTGTTTTAAATATACCTTCTCGACCTTGGCTGTTTTACCATTGTCTTTACCGCTTATTACTTTAATTTTGTCGCCTTTTTTAATTTTCATATTTTTAATAAATCTCCTCTGCTAAACTTGCAATTTTATTAAATCCAGCATCCTTTACCTCTTTTGCAATTGGTCCAAAAACTCTTGTTCCTTTGGGATCTTTTACTTCTTTGCTTTGTAAAAGGACACAGGCATTATCGTCAAATCTTATGTAACTACCATCTTTTCTGTTTTTTTCTTTTCTTGTTCGCACAACCACGGCTGATAATTTTTCTCCCTTTTTAACTTGTCCATAAGGAATTGCTTCTTTAACGACCACATTAATTACTTCACCCATATAGGCAAAATGCCTATTTCCTTTTGCTGGCATCCCAATCATAAAGGCTTTTTTTGCTCCACTATTATCTGCGACTGTCAATACTGTTCTGAGTTGTATCATAAATTATTTTGAATTTTCAACTTTCGTTTTTGCGCTTTCAGCTTTTAGCTTTGGACTTTCGACTTCGTTGTTTATCACAATAAAGTGTTTTTCTCTTGAGATTGGTCTTGTTTCTTTAATTTCTACCATATCGCCAACTTTAATTTTTGGATTTTCGTTATGAGCTTTATATTTCTTATTTCTAACAATAACTTTGTGATAAAGCGCATGACGAAACTTTCGTTCAACTGTTACAACGATTGTTTTGTTCATTTTAATTGAAATAACTTTGCCCGTTAATATTTTTGCCATATAATTATTTTTTCTCAACTTCCTTTTTTTGACTTAAAAAAGTATGCATAACTGCTAAATTTCTTCTTTTCTTTGCAATAAAATTGGTGTCTTTTGGTGGGTTTACTTTTACATTTAAAATTAATAAACTAATCTCTTCATTTAATGCTTGAATTGCTTTTTGCAACTCAGCCACTGTTTTTTCTTTAAATTCGTTTAATTTTTTTTTCATATTTCTTTTGAAATAAACTTAGTTTTAACTGAAAGCTTGGATGAAACTGTACGCATAACATCTCTCGCTTCAATTTCAGCAATTCCATCAATTTCAAACAAAATTCTTCCTGGTGTTACTGATGCAACAAAATATGCCACATCACCTTTACCCGCACCCATAGTTACTTCTGGTGGTTTTTTCGAATATGGTTTATCTGGAAAAATTCTCATCCAATATTTTCCAGCTTTCCTTGTTGCTCGAGCAAATATAACTCTCACCGATTCAATTTCTCGATCTTTTATCCAGCCCTCTTCAATTGTTTTTAGACCAAAGCTCCCAAAATTTAATTCGTTCCCTTTTGTAGCAAACTTTCTCCAAGTTCCTCTAAATTGTTTTCTATATTTTTGTCTTTTTGGTGCTAACATATTTTAATCTTAAATCTTATCTACATATCCAGACCTTAACTCCAATATAACCTGATTTTGTCAGTGCTGGAAATCTCGCAAAATCTACTTCTTCTCGAATTGTGGATGTTGGAACTGTTCCTTGAAAATATTTTTCTCTTCTGGAAATTTCAGCTCCTGCAATTCTTCCTCCAAGTTGAACTTTAATTCCCTTTACACCAGCTTCCATTGCCCGATTCATCACATTGTGAACTAACGAACGGTGAGGAAAATTTCTAACTAATTTTTCTCCAATTGCTTGCGCAACAAAAAAAGCATTTGTGTATGGTTTTTTTACTGGTTCTATCTTTATATCGATTTTAACTTCTTTGTTTTTAATAGCTTTCATTTCATCGACAATAAATTTCTTTACTTCTTCGAGTCCTTTTCCTCCTCGTCCAATAATCATACCTGGCTTTACCGAATAGATAATGACCGTAATCTTTTTGATTGCCCGTTCAATATCTATTTGGGTTACTGATGCGTAACTAAACTTCTTCATTAGTCTTTGTCTTATTTTTATATCTGAAATTAAGGTATCTTTATAAGTCCTTTTACTTGTAAAAAACCAACGAGATTTCCAGTTATACAAAATCCCAAGTCTCAAACCAAAAGGATTAACTTTTTGTCCCATAATATTTTTTCAAACTTAAAACTCAAATGTTAAATGTTAAAACCAGATTTTAAATCTTTTTATCTTTTTTATTCTCCTTTTTAGAATTTACAGATTTAAGTTTTGGTTTTGACATTTGAGATTTGACATTTGAGATTTTCTTAACAGCTTTTGTATCAGCTATTAGAACTATTCTGATATGAGCTGATCTTTTTTTGTAAGGTTTGGCTGTTCCGCGTCCTCCTGGTTGAAATCTCTTAAGTCTCATTCCTTCTTCTACTGTCAAAGTCTTGAATTTTAACAGTTTTTCATCTACTTTTAAAGTGCTCTTTGCATTTGATATAGCAGATTTAATTGCTTGATAATAAAATCTTGCCGCTTTTTTTTGCATATAGAGTAAAGAGTGCAAAGACTCATAAGGGCTCATCTTTTTGATTGTTGGCAAAAGATAACGTAATTTTCTGGGTGAAATTTTTAGATTTTTGATATATGTTTTAACTTCCATATTATTTTTTTCTTCTTGAAACTATAAATTTTTTACTCCATTTATCTTTATTCCTTGTTCTAAAACCTCGAGCTGGCTTACCCCAAGGTGTCTTTGGATGCATGCCTTCACCGGATCGGCCTTCTCCACCTCCGTGGGGATGACTTCTTGGATCTTGGGCTGTACCGCGGACAGTTGGTCGCACTCCCATTAATCTTTTTGTTCCAGCTTTTCTAAGTATTCTATCTTTATGAGTTAAATTACTAATCACTCCAATTGTTGCATAGCTATCACCGAAAAATCTTCTCACAGTCCCTGATGGTAATTTAATATGAATATACTTTCCCTCTCGAGCAATAATAACACCAACTCCCCCTGCACCTCGAATTATTTTTCCCCCTTGGCCAGGAATCATTTCAATATTATGAACCTCAATCCCAATCGGAATATTTTTCAGTGGCAAAGCATTGCCAATATTTACTTCTACTTTTTCTCCAGCAATTACCTTATCACCAATCTTTAAATCAATAATATTTAAAATGTATCTTTTTTCTCCATCCTCATATTCAACTAAGGCAATGTGAGCATTTCTATTGGGATCATATTCAAATCCAAGCACTTTTGCAAATTGATCTCGTTTATCTCTTTTAAAGTCAATCTCGCGATAATATCTTTTTTGCCTACCGCCTTGATGCCTCACTGAAACATGTCCAGCAGAATCACGCCCTGAATGTTTTTTCAAAATTGTAATCAGATTCTTTTCTGGTTCACTTGTTTTGGCAATTTTATTGATTATTTTTATTTTTTTCATTTTTTCCTAGCTACTAACTACTAACTACAACCTACTCGCTATTTATGCTTGTGGAAATAAATCAATCTTTCCAGTTTTTACAAAAACATATGCAATTTTAGTTTCTGCTGATTTTTTTTCAACCATTTTGCGCCCACTTCTTCTAACTTTTCCCATTCTGTGAAGCATTCTTACCTTACTTACTTTTACTTTGTAAAGTTTTTCTAATACTTGTCTTACTTGGTATTTGGTTGCTCTTAAATCGACCTCAAAGGAATATACTTTATTAATGGCGAGTTTAGTTGCCTTTTCAGTTAGCGACGGTTTGATAATTACATCTGATAATCTCATATTTTTTTCTCAAATCTTAACTTTATATTTTTTAGAGTTGATTCTAATAAAAGCAATTTAGTATTTTTCATTAATAAAAAGGAATTAATTTCATCTAATTGAACAACTTTCACTAATGGTAAATTTCTTAAAGCTAAATTAAGATTATTTTTCTCTAATTTAGTTAACACAATTAAAATTTTTGTTTTTAAAAGTGAAAGTTTCTTTAAAAAATCTGCCATTACTTTTGTTTTTGGTTCAATTTTTACAAAACTATCCTCAAGGCCAATAATATTTTTTTCACTTGCCTTAAGGCTTAAAGCCATTAATATCACTTGCTTTCTCATTTTTTTATTCATATTTGCTTCAAAGTTTCGAGGTTTTGGTCCACCAGTTACTCCTCCAC